>NZ_CAXAVM010000032.1:0-46178 GCF_963972345.1 uncultured Gimesia sp.
GGTGGTGCGGCATTGTACGCCTTGATAGACGGAGGGGAGGAAGCCGCTGCCCCAGAGACTTTTTCCGCCACTGGGATCGCTGCCGCCACTGAGCAGGACCATGAAGCCGGGCAGGTTCTTGTTTTCAGAACCGAGTCCGTAGGTGATCCAGGAACCCATCGAGGCGCCGCCGAAACGGGGGGAGCCAGTGTAGAGGAACAGTTGGGCGGGCGCGTGGTTGAACTGGTCGGTGTGCATCGATTTGATGACGGTGATTTCGTCGGCGACCTGCTGGAAGTTAGGGAGCAGTTCGCTCATCCAGGTTCCGCTTTCGCCGTACTGTTTGAATTTGTAGGGCGTGCCCAGCATCTTGGGGTGCCCTTTGATAAAGGGGAAGCCACGACCTTTGAGGAACGAATCGGGACAGGGCTGCATGTTGCGCTTGATGAGCTCGGGTTTATAGTCGAACAGTTCCTGCTGTGGAGGCGAGCCGGCCATGTGCAGAAAGATGACGCTTTTGGCTTTGGTCGGCAGACGATGCGCGGGGAGTTCGGCATCTTGATTGGCGGGCGTGCTGGCGGCGAGGGGCTGGTTCTCGGCGAGCAGGGCGCCCAGCGCGAGGGAGCCGATACCGGTGGAACCCTGGGCGAGGAAGGGGCGTCGGGTGACTGCCTGCAGCTGTTGTTGTTTGAGATTCATGATTTATCCTTTGGTGAGCACACCATCCATATTGAGCAGTACATTGGCGATGATCGTCCAGGCAGCGAGCTCGGCTTTGTCGTATTGATCGGGAATCGGTTTCAGCGGGTTATCCAGGAGCTGGGCGGCTTCTGCGGGATGCGCTTTGTAAAACGCGAGTTCCGATTCGTAGAGTTTCAGCAGCGGTTCAATCTGTTCGGGCTGCGGTGGACGAACCAGGCAGAGTTTCAAACCATATTCGATGCGGGCACGGGGTGTCTCCGCCGCGAGGAAGAGCCGTTCGCCGAGGGCCTGGGCGATTTCGATGAAGACGGGATCGTTCATGGTGATCATCGCCTGCAGCGGTGTGTTGGTGCTGATGCGTCGGATCGTACAGATTTCGCGACTGGGCGCATCGAAGGTGGCCATGGACGGATAAGGGACGGTGCGGCGCCAGAAGGTGTAAAGTCCGCGACGAAAGCGGTCTTCATCTTTACTGGTGGCCCATGTTCGTTGACCGTTGAACGCGGCCCGCCAGATGCCTTCGGGTTGAACGGGGTAAACGGAAGGACCGCCGACCTTTCGGTTGAGCAGGCCACTTAGAGCGAGTGCCTGGTCGCGGATCATTTCGGCTTCGAGACGATAGCGGGCACCCCGCGAGAGCAGACGGTTATCGGGATCTTTCTCCAGGTGCACGGGCAGGGTGGTGGAATCCTGCCTGTAAGTGCTGGACATGACGATGGTTTTGAGGAGGGCTTTGCGGTCCCAGCCGTTGCCGACGAACTCGGTGGCGAGCCAGTCGAGGAGCTGCGGATGACTGGGGAGTTCACCCTGGGTGCCGAAATCTTCTTCGGTGACGACGAGACCTTTGCCGAACAGTTGAGACCAGAAACGGTTGACGGCGACGCGAGCGGTTAACGGGTTTTGGGGATCGGTGAGCCATTTGGCGACGGCGATACGGTTATCGGGAACGTCTTTGGGGAGCGGATTGAAGGAACTGAGTACAGCGGGTTCAACGCGATCGCCGGGAGTGAGGAAGCTGCCTCGGACCATGATGTGGGTTTCGCGCTGTTTGTCGACGGGCAGTTCCTGCATGACGGGGAGCTGCGGGTAGACGGGTTTGGCTTTCTGCAGTTTCGCGATCTGATCGCGGGTTGATTTGAGAGCAGGAGCGATGCTGCGGTAGTAGGCGGCGAGTTTGTTCTGGTCGGCAGGGCTGCGGTCTTCGGGTTTTGTGTCGACGATGGCGAGCAGGTCATCGCTGACAGCGAGTCGGGGTTCCAGTTTGGATTCTGTCGTAGAGGAAAGGCGGAATCGACCGAGGGCGTATTGAGGATCTTTATAGTTGTGTGACAGCGAAATGAGCAGACGCTGTTTGCCGGTGTCGGCAGCGGGTTTGTTTTCCAGAATATAGTAGGCAGAGTTGGGTTTGCCAGACTGCGGTGCGATGCCCCAGCCTTTCTGGTTTTTGCTGGCGGAGTTGATGCTGGCGGTGACCGGGAAACCTGACTGCGAGAAGGAAGCGAAGGCCCGACGGACGGGGATGGATCGCTCGTTCGAAACAGGCAGGGTGACTGACGGTTTGGGGGAGTCGGCGACGATGGTCTGCCAGACGACATTGCGCTTGGCATCGAGCAGACTGACTTTGAAGTTGGCCAGCCGTTCGCCGGTCCCGTCGGTGCGGTTCCAGATGACAACGCGGTCGAGCGGTGTGGTTGCTTTCAACTTGAGTTCCCACCAGGGGGCGACTTCGGTTTTGGTATGGGTGGTTGATTTGGCATTAAAGAAGTGGCCGTCGGTATTGCCGTCGATGGCGAGACTGGCCGGGCCGTCATAGGCAACGCTGGACTGGGTGGCGGTTCCCTGAACGGCGATGTTCTGGTCGTGCTGGAAGACCTGGACTTCGGCGAGCGAGAGGATCTGTTTCGCGGTTCCCTGCTGTTCGATGCGGAGGAACTGTCCCTGTACGGGAGTGTCTGCTGCGACGGGTTTGCTGGTGAGGCTGATTTCCGAGAGGACGAAGTTTCCATCTGCGGCGCGGCCGGGCCCCTGGGCGGGCAGGCCGGGATCGGGGAGGACTTCGAGTCGCAGGGCTTTGAGGGTATTGAGATCGACTTCGGTTTCGATGGTATAGGTTTCGTTGGAAGGCGGCCCGCTGGCGAGCAGGGACTGGTCGTCCTGGATCTGAAGTTTCGTTTTATCAGAGGATGAAGTCGCGGCGAGTGGCGTCAGCGTCTGCCAGTCGGGTTTGGCCTGGAGTGTGGATTCCCACTTCTGCTGAGCGGCTGCGAGTTCTGCGGTTGGTGTCTGCAGTACTTTGTTGAGGGCGGCGAGTTCGGTATCGATGCGGGCGGTTTCCTGCAGCATCGCTTTGGTGGGAGCAGCGATGGTGGGGGCATCGGTGGGTTGATCGTTGTCTGCGGTCTGATTGAAGAAGGCGTAGAACTGATAGTATTCCTTCTGCGAAATCGGATCGTATTTATGAGTGTGACATTTGGCACAACCCATGGTGAGGCCCATCCAGACCTGCATGGTGGTATCGACGCGATCGCTGACGGCGGCGACGCGGAATTCTTCGTCATCGGTTCCACCTTCGGTATTGGTCATGGAATTACGATGGAAGGCGGTAGCGATTTGCTGTTCGAGCGTGGCTTCGGGCAGGAGATCGCCGGCCAGTTGTTCGAGGGTGAACTGGTCGTAAGGCATATTGTTATTGAGCGCGGAGATAACCCAGTCGCGGTAACGCCAGATGGTCATGCGGAGAGGATCGGATCCGTAGCCTTTGGAATCGGCATAGCGGGCGAGGTCGAGCCATTTCCGGGCCCAGCGTTCGCCGTAGGCAGGATCAGCGAGGAAGCGATCGACGAGCTTTTCGTAAGCGTCGGGAGATTTGTCGTTGATAAACTGCTCGACTTCAATCTGGGTGGGAGGCAAGCCGCGGAGATCGAAGCTGAGGCGGCGAATGAGTGTATGGCGACTGGCTTGCGGGCCGGGTTTCAAGCCGGCTGCTTCCAGTTTTGCGAGGATGAAGTGGTCGATGGGACTGGTCGGCCAGTTCTGTTGAGTGATGTTCGGGAGTGGGGGACGTTCGGGTGGAACGAAGGACCAGTGTCTTGAGTAGGGGGCGCCCTGGTTGATCCAGGCTTTGATTTTGGCGATCTGTGCGTCGGTCAGTTTCTCTCCGACTTCGGGGGGCGGCATGACCGCGTATTCATCAGTGGAAGTGATGCGACGGATGAGTTCGCTCTGGTCTGCCTTGTGGGGGACAATTGCCTGGGCGTCACTGGGCAGTTTCGCGATGGCAGCGGGGCGCTGGTCGAGGCGGAGCTCGGCTTCGCGGGTGCCTTCATCGGGTCCGTGACAGTGAAAACAGTTTTTGGACAGGATGGGGCGGATATCGCGATTGAAATCGACGTCGATGCTGGGGGCGGATTTCTCCGGTGATGTTGCGTCAGGAGATTCAGCGTAGGCCGCTGTGGTAGCGGTGATCAGCAGGAATGCGAGGCCTGCCTGAGAGAATCGTCTCAGGGAGAGATCAAACATGGGTATTCACCTTCGGGTAGGAATGCAATGTGGAATGCAGGTGAATTGAGACTCCTGTTGAATTACAAGAGAGTGTCGCCTGTTTCCTCGATTGCCATTTCAGGTTTGGTGAACCAGTCCGCTGCTCTAAAAGAACAACGGTAGCCGACCGTTTGAGAACGGTCGGCAGGTAAGTTTAAATAATGCAGGAGGCTCTAAAGCTACTTATTATTTTAACTTCCGGAGTGAGCAGATGCAAGAATTCCTCCCGTATTGCTGTGAGAAGTCGTTTACGGGAGAAGGGGGCGCTGGCGCTTATTCGATTCCCAGGTTTCGCTCGATATTGCGGGCTTTGTTGCTCATGACATATTTCTGCCACCAGCCATCGGGATCGGATTCTTTAGGGCGATCGCCGCGGGCTTCATCGCCGACGTAGCTCCACTGGTCGATTTCTTCTTCGCCGCTCCAGTCTGCATCGAATGGTTTGGGTTTGAAGATCTGCATGGTTTCGCGGTTCAGTTCCGTGATGGGCCGCATGACGGAATTACAGCCTGCCACGAGAAATAGTGCTGGAGAGAAGACGACACAGGTCAAAATCAACGATTTCATGAGATGTTCCTCCATACAATCTACGCCAGATGAGGACAAGCTGGTCCTTAACCGTTAAGATTGATGGTCACCTGATTGGATGTGATAATAGTTGAGTGGGGGGAGAACCCCGTGAGAGAGAGAGCGGCATTTTAGTGATTTCGAAAACTGAGTCTACCCCTGTTTGCAGGGGAGGGGCTTGGGTGGCTTTCATCCCTGCTATGAAGGAGTTTACGTGGATTCTGCTTTAGATGTACTAGTGGTGGCTCCGCATCCCGATGACGCGGAAATCAGTGTGGGGGGCACGATTCTGGCCTGCAAAGCAGCGGGGATGCGGGTAGGGGTTGTGGAATTAACCAATGGTGAACCCACGCCTTACGGCAGCCCGGAGATTCGGGAACAGGAGACGGCTGCCTCAACGGCCGTGCTGGATCTGGACTGGCGTGAGAATCTGAATCTGCCGAACCGGAGTCTGGAATCGAGCCTGGAAGCCCGGCGCCAGCTGGCGATTGTCTTTCGGACACAGCGTCCCCGGATCATTCTGGCGCCATACTGGGAAGACGTACATCCCGATCATGTGTCTGCCAGCCAGCTGGTAGATGCTGCTCGTTTCTGGGCAAAGCTGAGTAAAACGGACATGCCGGGAGAGCGATTCTGGCCTCCCCAGCTGTATTACTTCTGGAGTATTCACCTGCGGATTCACCCTAAACCGAGCTTTGTTTTCGATATATCTGAGTATATTGATCAGAAAATGCAGGCGGTACAGTGTTATGAGAGTCAGCTGATCGTCGGCCGTCCGACAGAGCATCCGACGGTCTTAGACGACATCAGAGACCGGGCCCGGTACTGGGGCTGGTCGATTCATCGGGCTTATGGTGAACCCTTTGCCAGTCGGGAAGAGATCGGAATTCAAAGTTTTCTACCATTAACGCCTGCAGAAAAAGCGTAGAGACGGGTAGATCTGCTGAATTGGCCAATCGGAACGTCAGCGCTGCTTCAGCAAGAAAATAAGCCTGTTTGACAGCTGATTTTCGGTTCAACCTTGAATGTTCGTACTTTCATCGGTTACACTTTGGTGAAGAGTGTTAAGAATTATATTGAAGTGCAGCTTGTGGAAGATACGTTTTCAGATACGTACGATCTGAATTCCTTTTCGGATGAAAGTGGAGCTGTCGTTTCAACCCCGCCCTGAATGTGCACAGTGCAACCCTACCTTCTGACATAATAATTGAGGAGAAAAAAGAAGATGTCTCAACAATCTCGTCGCGAATTTCTAGAACAATCGATGTTTGCTGCTGCAGGAGCAGCCGCCTTGAGCACTTCGATTCCTCAGCTGTCAGCAGCCGAGTCTCAGTCCAGCAGCCCGAATGAAAAACTGCGGGTGGCATTGCTGGGGGTGAATGGCCGGGGTCAGTCTCACCTGAATGCCTTCGCTGGTCGTAAAGACACAGAGATTGTCGCCATTGTTGATCCGGACGAAAGCGTCGGGATGACAAAAGGTGTGGGCAACGTTTACAAAAAGACTGACAAAAAACCAACTTATTACAAAGACCTGCGAAAGGCATTTGACGATCAGGATATCGACATCGTCAGTATTGCGACTCCCAACCACTGGCACGCACTGGGAGCGATCTGGGCCATTCAGGCCGGCAAAGATGTCTACTGCGAAAAGCCCGTCAGCCACAATGTGAGTGAAGGCCGACGCATCGTCGAAGCTGCCCGCAAGCACAATAAAATCGTCCAGACCGGAACGCAGTGCCGTTCACAACCTGGTCTGATTGACGCCGTCGAGTTTGTCAAAGCAGGTGGAATTGGTGAAGTCAAACTGGCTCGCGGTACCTGTTACAAACGTCGCAAATCAATCGGCCCCAAGGGGAACTACGATGTTCCAGCCAGCGTCGACTACGATCTGTGGCTCGGACCAGCACCAATGGCACCACTGACCCGTCAGCGATTCCATTACGACTGGCACTGGCAGACACCCACGGGTAACGGTGACCTGGGTAACCAGGGGATCCACCAGATGGATGTCGCCCGCTGGGGATTAGGCGTTGATAACGTGGGTACCAGCGTTCAGGCATATGGTGGCCGTCTGGGTTACACCGATGCGGGTGACGTTGCGAATACCCAGGTCAGTATTCACCAGTTTGGCGACAAGCGACTGGTCTTTGAAGTACGTGGTCTGGAAACCGACGATTACCGTGGTGCTAAAGTAGGAGTCATCTTCTACGGTACCGACGGATACGTTGTGATTCCTTCTTACAACAGTGCTTCGGCATTCGACCTGGATGGAAAACTGATCAAGAAGTTCTCTGGATCAGCCGACCACTTTGCGAACTTTGTTGATGCCGTTCGCAGCCGTAAAATCAGTGATCTGAATGCGGATATCGAAGAAGGTCATATCTCCAGTGCCCTGTGTCATCTGGGCAATATCTCTTACGAACTTGGCGAAAAGATGCCTGTGAAGGAAGTCTCCGGCGAGTTCAAGGGAGACAGCGAAGCTCTGGAAACACTGGGCCGGTTCCAGGATCACCTGGGCAACAACAAGCTCGATGAAAATGACACTGTCATCAGCCTGGGTCCCAAACTGTCTCTGGACAGCAAGTCAGAAACCTTCACTGGTGGCATGGCTTCGACAGCAAATCCAATGTTGTCTCGTGAATATCGGAAACCATTCGTGGTTCCGACCTCAGCCAATCTGTAAGATCCGCTGACGGACAAAGTATGATCAGGCTCCTCTGTTCTTGTGATAGAGGAGCCTGTTTTCGTTTGCAGAGAATAAGACTGTGTCCCATTTTGCTGTAGCATTTCGAAGTCCATTTGGACCGAGGGTAATTATATGAGAGACGCGATGGTTAAATATGGCGCGCTGGAGGGGGATCAGGAGTGGTGCTCATCCCGTTTTTCTGCTGTCTCGCGTGAGGATTTACTCAATATTTGATATAGAGATGATTCGAGGAAGTGTTGTGCGAGTCGTTCGCCGACATGTTCTTCCTCATCGACGATTACATCAGCGCCTGCCGCCAGCAGTTGCCAGTGATGCAGATGATAACGGCAGCGAACATAGAGTGAAGTCCCGGGAGCCAGCTGACGCACGAGGTGAATGATCTGTCGGCCGATGGTGGGGCTGGGAAGAGTGATAATAACCAGGCGTGCGCGGTAGAGTCCGGCGTGTTCAAGTACCTCGATCTGAGTGGCATCCCCCAGCTGTGCCTGCAGTCCGTATTGTCTGGCGACGTGAAGATTTTCATGGTTCAGATCGATGACAACGATTTTCTTCAAACCGACCTGCAGCAGTTCCCCGGCGACCCGTTGGCCGGCGGGCCCGAAGCCAAGGATGAGAATGTAATCGGATTCGGCTTTGGTAACCTGTTCCGGATTGGCCAATGTTGCTGCGGTCAGAGCGTCTGGCTGATTGGAATTACGTTGTAAGAATCGACGAATCAGGTCCGCTGCCCCGGGGGCCAGCTGGATGAGATAGGGAGTCAGCAGGAGAGTTGCGATGGTTGCTGCGATCATGGCGCGAAAGGTAGACTCAGAAAGGATGCTGCTGACGCCCGGTTCGCCGCGGGCCACTGTCGCCAGCACGAACGAAAATTCTCCCACTTGAGCCAGACAGAGACCAGTTCCCACGGCAAATTGCCAGGGTTGACCGCACAGGTACGCCAGTCCGAACGTGATAACCAGTTTGCCCAGGACGATTGCCGCGACCACTGCCAGCACGAGCCCCAGATGGCTGGCGATCCAGCCCAGATCTGCGAACATGCCGACCGCGGCGAAGAACAGGGTGACAAGAACCGTTTTCAGAGGCTGAATGTCGGCTCGAATTTGTGTAGCGAATGGAGAGATCGCGAGCAGGACGCCTGCCACAAACGCACCAAGGGCGGGACTGAGCCCCAAGCTGTGAGCGGCCCAGGCGGATCCCGCGGCCATCACCATGGCCAGCAGGACAGGAAAATCTCGATTTCGCCGCAGAGAAGAAAGTTCCAGCACGCGCGGCAGAACAAAATTGAACAATCCATAAAACACGGCAACAAAAACAGCAGCCAGCAGCAATGAGAGGCCCAACTGGACGATGACCTCACCCGGAGTGCCTCCGTGAAGCAGGGCGGTGACAATCAGCATCAGGGGGATGACGGCGATGTCCTGGACGAGCAGGATACCCAATGCGGTTCGCCCATGCGGAGAATCGAGTTCCGCGCGATCGTTCAACATGCGGACCACGCAGGCGGTACTGCTGAGCGCGATCATGGCTCCGACTGCCAGAGATTCGGGGATGGAAAATCCCAAAAGGACAGTCACTGCTAATCCCGCCAGCAGTGTGAAAATGACCTGCAGGGTACCTGCCAGCAAGGGGACGCGCCCGAGTCGACGTAAGCGGGGGAGTGAGAATTCCAGACCAATGGCAAACAGCAGGAGCGCCACGCCCAGTTCTGCGAGATCAAAGATGTCTTTTTGATTTGAAACCCAGCCGAGCAGATTCGGTCCGACCAGGGTTCCCGCTGCAATATAACCCAGCAGTGCACTCTGTCGTAGCTGTTCGGCGATCGTGCCCAGCAGTAGTGCTGCACCCAGTAATACCAGAATGCCTGCCAGGGAATTCCACATGGTCCCATCAGCTACAGCGAGAACGGGGAATGATTCAGGCAGTAAACTGTTGCAGGGAAAATATAGCATCGCTGGCGTATCCTTGGACTCTGTCAACTTCCATGTCTGATAATCAATCCGCGCCTGTTATTGTAGACCTGTCTGTGAGACAGACCAACAGCTTAATTGTACAATTCGCGTTTCAGGTTATCGACTTTTTGCATAAGGAGCCGGATTATAGAGAACCAGGGTGGAGACTGTCATCAGAAGAGTGCATCTCTTTTTTGAAACAGGTACGTAATCTGTGCTGCTGTCAGGGAGGGAATTGAAATTCTCCTGGAACGACAAAACTAATACTGTATAAATCGGGGCACAGAGGTATAATCGGCGGCAAATCGGATTTCAGAATACTTCACTTTGTATGGATGCATTTGATGTTTCAGCTTTTCTCTGGTGCGAAGAAGCAGATTAAGAACAAAGTCAAACGGGCGGTGATCCGACATCACCGCCGGTCAGGAGCCGTTCTCTTCAGTGACACAACGCTTCGCGATGGCGAACAGATGCCTGGGGCGACACTGGATCCGGTCGAAAAACTGCAGATCGCCAAAGCCCTCGAATCCGCCGGCGTTCATTCGCTGGATGCGGGGTTTCCTGCGTCCTCACAGGCCGATATTGAAGCGATTCAAAGTATGGTAGGTGTGATCAAAAAACCGGTGCTAACGGCTTTATGTCGGACTTTACCCGGAGATGTCGATGCAGCTGATGAGGCCTTGGCGGGCAATCCGCCCCACAAACGAGGCGTGAGCCTGTTTTGCGGTACGAGTCCCTTGCATCGTCAGTTTAAGCTGGAGAAAAGCAAGTCGGAAGTACTGAAACTGATTGTGGAGAGCATCCAGTATGCAGCGGAGAAGTTTGACATCGTGGCTTTCAGTCCTGAGGATGCCAGTCGCACAGAAGTGGATTATTTGTGCGAAGTCTACCGAGAAGCGATTGCCGCCGGGGCGACGACAATTGGCTTTCCGGACACGGTGGGAATATTGACGCCCTGGAAAGCCCAGGACTTCATTTGTCGGATTCAGGATGAAGTACCCGGGATTGAAAACGTGCTGCTGGCAGTCCATTTTCATAATGATCTGGGACTGGCTGTGGCAAATACGCTGGCCTGTATTGATGCGGGAGCGAATGTGATACAGTGTACTGTCAATGGAATCGGTGAGCGCGCCGGGAATGCTGCTCTGGAAGAAGTGGCGATGGCACTGCATCTGCATCAGGAAGAGTACCAGCGCCCCCATTATCTGGATGTCTCCCAGCTGGCGCCTCTGTGCAAGCTGGTGGCTGAACTGACCGGAATCGCGCTGTCACCCATGAAACCGGTGGGCGGGAGCAATATCTTTGCTACGGAAGCGGGGATTCATCAGGATGGTCTGCTGAAGAACCCTTATACCTACCTGCCTTATCGACCGGAGACGGTCGTCGAATCAGGTATCCGACTGGTGCTGGGACGACACAGTGGCCGAAAAGCGATTTTGCATCGGTTACACGAACTGGGAAAAGAACCGAGTGAACAGGTTGTGCAACGGGTTTTGCAGGCCATCAAAGAACTCCCCAAAGGAGAACTCGTCGACGATGATCTGCTGTTGAAGCTGACAGACTGAATTTCCCGATATAAACATCAGCTCAGACGGTAGCCAGTTTGACTGGAGCGACTTCAGGGCCATTGGTACCGAGAACAATAGATTAAGACGCTATGGTTAAAATATGATGCGCTCTCAGATGACCAGCGGGTTACCGTTTCAGACTATGCAAAATAGTTAACCGCATTGCGGAAGAGCTGGATGCCAGCTCCTTCGCCGGTAAGCCCCAGGCGAGTCCATTGCGGATGTTGAGTGGCGAACAGAAACCGTTCCGGGTGTGGCATCAACCCTAATACCCGACCGGCAGGATCACTGAGCGCCGCGATGTTGTAAGCTGAGCCATTCGGATTCACCGGGTAGGAGAGAATTTCTTCCTGCAGCTCTGTTGGTTCCTCTCCGGGGGCCCGGTAACACATGGCGACCTGCAGATTGGCTTTCCAGCCTTCGACGATGGCGGGATCACTGACAGCGATGCGGCCTTCTGCGTGGGCGATCGGCAGTTCGATCTGATCGATTCCTTTCAGGAACACATTTTGAGGAGCCACGACTCCCAGGTTGACCCAGAGCGATGTATATTTTCCGTTATCGTTCCAGGTCAGGGTGGCATCGCGGGACTGGTCTGCCTGAGGAGGCCAACCGGTTGCCCCTCCGGGCAGAATACCCGCTTTGAGTAAAACCTGAAACCCGTTACAGATGCCCAGAACCAGTTTGTCGGCAGCGAGGAAGTTTCCGATGACATCAGCCAGTTGTCCCTGCAGGTGACTGGCAAAAATGACGCCTGCACCGACATCATCTCCATAGCTGAAACCACCCGGCAGACAGAGGATCTGATAATCATTCAATTGGCTGGGATTTTCCAGGAGCTTTAAGAGATGAATTCGAGTGGACTCGGCTCCGCATAAATCAAATGCATGTGCTGTCTCGATATCGCAGTTGGTGCCAGGGGCACGTAACACACAAACTTGGGGAGGCGTAGACATAAGAGCAGAATTCATCCTTTTCCAATTCATTTTCGATTCGCGAAGCCGTTTCACTTCATTACTGAGGATGCTATTCTGAAAACCACTTTACTTCCAGCGTCAGCAGCCGCTTACCATTCGAAAAAGCAGGTTTTCCTGAATCCCTCAGAAGCGACAATAATTGTACATACCTAAATGCAGAAATACGAGTAAGTTAAGACAAAGAAACGAATGCAGATGAGTGAAAAACCGGTCTATTCGGTGTCTGCTGCATTTGTTATAATTTCGCTCTTATCCCAGAGCCCGTTCCGGCTTGATTCTCCTTCAGGGGACCAGCCTGATTTTTTCTGAGTACCCTGTTTCATGAAACCCTGTGTTCGATTGTTTCTGATTACATTATTGTTGCCTGTGTGTACAGGCTGCATTAATGCCTCTAATACGAGGATTTCCCGTATATTTTCGGGGCGTCAGGCAATGACTCGCAGTGATAAAATGGAAGAAAGGAAAATGATGGAACTGGAAGATCCACTCCCTTCCAATGCTCTGGGACCTGATGTCGTGCGTCCACGTGAATTCGGTACACAGCGGACGGAGTCTCGACTGGCAATCGAACAGTCAATTCGCACACGTCCTTACGTTCAGCCCCGTCCGGGTGAGACTTTACGTCCCGTCCCCCAGTTGTCTGGTGGGAATTCAAAATATCCGGAAGTGATTCGGCCCTGATCGGATACGCCACCGGCTTTTTCCTGACTACAGCTTTTCATTACCCTGACATGTCGTACAATGTTGTATATGAAAAGATGCGTTTCTCTCTGTACAGGGTCAGTGGCTATTTTGCGATATCGATTATTTCACAAAGAACATCTGTCAGGCATTCGTCCCCTCTTTGCGAGACTTCTGCTTGTGTCAGGTCTTTTGATCGCAGGTGGGTCTGCAGAATTGATGGCACAAACGGAGATTAACCGTTCCATCGATGCCCAGGGGAAAAAGTATTATACGCTGCCGACGCGCACTGCCGTCAATCGCGGCCTGCAGTTCCTGGCGGAACGTCAGCATTCTGATGGTTCCTTTGGTTCAGGTTCGACTTTCAAAAATAATGTCGCCGTGACCTCGTTGTGTGGCATGGCTTTTCTCGCGGATGGAAGTACGCCCGGCAGAGGTAAGTACGGAATACATGTGCAGAAAGCCGTTGATTTCATTCTGGCTTCCTGTAAGCCCTCGGGCTATATCATATCCCCCGACAGTATTTCCCATGGACCGATGTACGGCCATGGTTTTGCCACGTTATTTTTAGCTGAAGTCTATGGAATGACACACAGCAAAGACGTGCGTGCGAAGCTGGAGAAGGCGGTGGAACTGATTGTGAAATCACAGAATTCCAAAGGGGGCTGGCGCTACACGCCGGAGAGTAAAGACGCGGATCTGTCTGTGACAGTCTGCCAGATCATGGCGCTGCGGGCCGCACGAAACTGCGGGATCTTTATCTCAAAAGATGTGATTGATCGTTGTATCGATTATGTGAAGCAGAGTCAGAACCCGGATGGCGGATTTCGCTACCAGCTGGTGCGTCAGGCGGAGAGCGAGTTTCCCCGGTCGGCTGCCGGTGTGGTTGCCTTATACAGTGCAGGTATTTACGAAGGTCCGGAAATCGAAAACGGACTGGGGTATCTGATGCGACATCTGCCAAACCAGCGTTACTTTCGGGGCAGTCACTATTACTACGGACAATATTACGCCGTACAGGCGATGTGGCAGGCAGGCAGAAATTACTGGGAAGGCTGGTACTCAGCCATTCGGGAAGAACTGATCTCCGGGCAGATGTCCAGTGGCAGCTGGAGACCCGACAGTTCCAACTGTGTTGAATACAGTACCGCCATGTCATGTATTGTGCTGCAGATTCCTCGTAATAATATTCCCATCTTTCAGCGCTGAAAATATTCTGTGTATATCGTCTCGGGTAACCTTATGCGATCTGTTTTATTCTTCACTTTCATCGGGCTCACGGTTCTGAATCAGCTGCAGGCTGCGGAACTGGATCAGGTCGGTGGAAATAAACTGCAGGGAAAGCTGGTCGAAATAAAGCAGAACCAGATCACCATGCAGTTAAAGTCAGACAGCAAGACTGTCCCGGCTGTCGAGACGATCAGCATCGACCTGGACCATACACGCCTCCCCTGGAAAAAGACGGGCATGGTGATCCTGGCCAACAACGATCGGATACTGGGTGATCTGGTTCGCTCGGAAGAAGAATTTCTGCTGATAAAAATGAATCTGCTTCCGGGACAACCGGAATGGCGTGTTCCCCTGGAGACGGTCACGACGGCGTTTTTTGACTGGCCTGCGTCGCGTTTTACCCGTACCGAGTTACTGAAAAAAGCAGACAGGCAGGAGCAGAATGACGATCTCTTCTTTCTGAAAAATGGAGATCACCTGGAGGGGGAATTCATCAGTTTCAATGAGAGTTCGTTTCGATTTGACTCGAGTGCAGGGGAAACTTCGGTCCCGCGGGCAGGCATTCAGTTTTTCCGCTTTAATCCGGAGCTGATTAATTTTCCACAGCCGGATCAGTTACGCTATGTCGTGAACCTGACAAATGGAACGCGTGTTACTGTTTCAGAACTTGCATTGAGCCAGGAAGAGGTCACAGCGAAAACGTTATTCGGCGTCCGACTGAGCTGTCCATTAAGTCTGATCGAAACAATTACCCCGCGGGGAGGGCAGGTGATACCGCTCTCAGTTCTTGAGCCGTCTTCCTACCGGTTCACCCCGTACTTTAACCGGAAATGGGACTGGCAGCGAAATCGGAATGCGCTCCGCGGACCGCTGATCGCCGAGGGGAAAGAGTATTTCTCCGGCCTGGGGATGCACAGCGCAGGTGAACTTCGATTTCAGCTGGATGGTAAATACAGCGGTTTTCAAACGCTGATTGGCCTGGATGATGCGACGACCGGACGAGGGGATGTGGAAGTCTTAATACTGGTAGATCAGCGCGTTGTGTTTCAGCAGACGCTCTCAGACGACCAGCGGCGGCTGGTTGAAGTTCCTCGCATCGATACTACCGGCGCTGCCGAGCTGATTCTGAAAGTCGAGTTTGGTAAGAACGCCGACATGGATGATAATGTGAACTGGTTACGTCCGGTTCTGCTGCAGAAACAGTGAATCAGTTTTTCTGTCTGTCACAGAAAAGATGCCCCGTCATTCAGTAGCATCCTCGATCTGTTTTTTCTATTCTGGTTAACAGCTTCGCATGCATGTCCCACCTGTTAATCCCAAACCATTACAAAGAAGACACCTGATGAAATCAATCTCTGCACTGTTGCTGATTATGCTGTGTTTCTCGACGTCTCTGTTTGCTGAAGAGCAGGTTGATACCTCTCCGGCTCCTGTGAAGATCGTGAAAGTATTTCCCTATCTGAAAATTGACCGGCCGATTGTAATTACCCATGCAGGCGATGAGTCGAACCGTCTGTTTATTGCCGCTCAAAAAGGAAAGATCTTTGTAGTTCCCAATACGCCGGAAGATGAAGATCTGGAAGAAGGGAAGCTGTTCCTCGATATTTCGGAAAAGGTATCTTACCACGATAAAAAGAATGAAGAAGGTTTACTGGGACTCGCTTTTCATCCCGACTACAAAACCAATGGCGAATTCTTCGTGTATTACAGTACGCCTGGTAAATCGCATAATTATTCTGTCATTTCCCGTTTCCGGGTTTCCAAAGATGACCCTGATAAAGCGGCTGCCGATTCTGAAGAAGTGCTGATGCGTGTGGCACAACCCGCCTGGAATCATAACGGTGGAACAGTTGTCTTCGGGCCGGATGGTATGCTGTATATTGCCTTTGGCGACGGGGGAGCGGGGGGAGACGCGTTTCATAACGGACAGAATCTTTCCAGTGTATTGGGCAGCATCTGCCGCATTGATGTGGATCACAAATCGGAAGGTCTGAACTACGCGATTCCCACAGACAATCCATTCGAAGACGGGAAGAAAGCAACATTCCCTACCGTCCGAAAGGAAATCTGGGCGTATGGATTACGTAATCCCTGGCGGATTGCCTTCGATCCCGAAACCGGTGTGCTGTGGGCGGGGGATGTCGGGCAAGGGATCTGGGAAGAGATTGATCTGATTGTCAAAGGTGGAAACTATGGCTGGTCGGTACGTGAAGGGAAACATCCGTTTGGCCTGAATGGTGTCGAGCCTCGCAAGCACCTGATTGAGCCGATCTGGGAATACAACCATGATGTAGGCAAGTCGATTACCGGCGGTTCGGTTTATCGCGGCAAAGCGATTCCAGCCATTGTGGGGTCTTACATCTATGGCGACTATGTTTCCGGAAAATTCTGGGCTTTGAAGTACGATGCCCAGGGCAAGAAAGTGACCGCCAATCATGTGATTGAATCTCCCAGTATTCCCGTGATGACGTTCGGGACGGATCAGAATGGCGAGATGTTCCTGACTTCTTCTTTCAGTGAAATTTTCATGCTGAAAGCAAAATAGAGTCTGATCAGAACTGGAATGACACGTTGCCCGACCTGGTCCGCATGCTCGTTGGCGTGCTCGCCGGATGTCGATCACCTGTCAATTCAAGATTGATGGACCAGTAGAGTATTGCTGATATTCTCCATCCCATAAAAAACCACGGCAGACCAGATCACTGGTTCCGTGGTTTTTTTACAGGGACAGGGTGTGAGCGGAGTGTCAGATTTTGACAGCGTACTCCTGCAGATCTTCGAGGTCCACAAATTCAAGACTTGATATGTGGCAAGCTTCCAGTTTGACACGGGGTGCCATTCCCGCTTCGAGCGCTTCTTTCCAGCGTTCGACACACAGACACCAGCGGTCTCCCGGTTTCAAGCCTGGAAAGTCGTACATCGGAAGAGGGGTGCTCAGGTCGTTGCCACGTTCCTTTGAGAATTCGAGGAATTCTGCCGTGGCTTCAATGCAAACCGTATGCAGACCCATGTCGGATGCGCCGGTGTTGCAGCAGCCATCGCGATAAAACCCGGTTACGGGATCCATCGAGCAGGTTTCCAGTTCGGTACCGAGAACATTTTTTGCTTTTTTAAGAGTCATGTTAGAACCGGTCTACCTCTCTATATGCTTCGATGACAGCCAGGTCACCTTCTTTTCCCGGTTTCGAATTTCCGTGTTCCATTCCTATGATTCCCTCGAAGCCTTTAGAATGAATGTGTTTGAAGACATTCAGGTAATTGATCTCGCCCGTTCCCGGTTCTTTGCGTCCCGGGTTATCGCCGGATTGAAAATAACCGATTTCATCCCAGCTGTTGTCAATGTTCACAATCAGGTTGCCTTCGGTAATCTGTTGATGATAGATATCAAACAGAATTTTACAGGAGGGACTGTCAACGGCTTTGCAGAGGGCATAAGCCTGGGGAGAACCCTGCAGAAAAACTCCCCCATGATTGGCATACCAGTTGAGTGGTTCCAGAACCATCACCATCCCGTGCGGTTCAAAGATATCGGCACAACGTCTGAGTAATTCAATCACGTTGGCTGTCTGATAGCCTTCCGCCAGTCGACTGCGGGGGCCTTCGTCCAGATTTCCTGGAACGACGGTCATCCATTTGGCATTCACGCGTTTGGCAACTTCAACTGATTCTTTGATCTCCTTCAGCACGGAGTCCCAGACATTTTTGTCCTTGCGGGTAAATGTCGTTTTACCAATCGAACCATGGGCCACAAACACACCCATCTGCATGTTGAGCTTTTCCATGGTATCGGCGATCTGCTGCTGCAGTTCTTTGGGCTTCTTTTTCATGCCGTTATCTTCCCAGGCGGTGAACCCCTGGTCGGCAGCGAACTTCAACTGGTCGAGGGGATCATTACCTGCCGCATTTTTAAACATCCCAAAGTGCGGGCCATATTTGAGCTGGAAGGGTTTTGGCTTGTCTTTTTCCGCAGCTTGCGCCGCAGTGCCGGCGAAGAGGGCGGCACTGCCTGCCACCACACTGTTTTTCAGAAAATCTCGACGTTGCATCCGGGGGGCTCCTTGTTGTGGATTTAAATGCTGGTATGCGTCTCAATCTGTGATCTCATGTACGAATATCTTGAGATTCGAATCCAATGTACGTGAGTCGCAAATGTCGGTCTGGATTCGAAAGGAAGTACGAACGTTGGACTTATTCTAATGCATAGCGGCAGAGGATGCACCCGATTTTACCAGGATTCAGTCGTCACATGGAAAAGTTGATCCGGGGACCTGGAACAGAATGCTCAGTGGACGTTGTGTCTGTTTATCAGGAGAGGCCAGGCAGGCGAATCACGACTACGATTCCAATACAGGCCAATATCACCAGCAGCGATTTCAGCAGAATCGAAAGGGGGGAAAAAATCAGCGTCGCAGTAATGACAAGGACCACAATCGAGACTGCCTGAATTTTGACACTCAGACGTACCCCCCCATCCTGTTGCCACTCTTTAAGAACCTGGCCGAGTACCGGAGATCGCAGTAGAGCTGCATTTAATCGCGGGGAGGTTCTGATCAGAAAATAACTGGTCAATAACAGAAATGGTGTCGTCGGCAGAACGGGTAAAGCAACGCCCAGCACACCCAGTACAAAAAAAACGGCAGCCATAATCAGGTAGATAATTTTTTTAACACCGGTTACAGTCGGCACCGCTGACTTGTCGAGGGTATCGAGAAATTCAGGATGAATCTCATCTAATACAATGCGTTCGAACGTATGTCCGGATTGCTCGGATTCACGGGAGAGATCGTCTGGCGGCTGCGAATTACGAATCATGTGATCCAGGATTTGAAGGGAACCTGATACAGAAGGCAAATCTGAATTTTAGCTGAATCCCGGACTGTCACAAGGCCGAAACGCCAGAACTCAATTGGAGTCAGAACCCGTACTGTTTGAGAGATCAATTTCACGGGTTGGCAACATGCCTCCGCGAACGGCACCCGCTGCGGTGCTACCATAATTGTCTGCAAACAGCGGGTTCAGCGGACGACTGTTGGGAACGGCTAACCAGACGCGCAGTAAATGCCGTTTCAAATGTGATTCCTCGGCGTCTTCAAAGTCGTCTCGTCGATGAAATGTAACCCAGTTGTTCAGAAAGAGAAGATCACCGGGTTCCTGTGAGAAGGTGACACTCAATTCAGGAGATTCCGCAACTGTCTCCAACTGGTCCAGCGCCTCCCGCTGCTGGGGACTCATGTCCGGCAGATCCGGCGATGCATAAGCACGCTCTATGAGCACTCGCAGAAAACTGCCGGCAAAATGCCCGTCCTGAACTGAAAAGACTGGTTGCTGGCAGAACGGTTTCTGATTACCTGTATCGACGTTGTGCCTGAGATAATAAAACGGCTGCATCAGTATTCTGGTCAGTTCAGGAAAACGTTGCCGCATTTCATTGAATACAGAAACAGAACTGACCAGCTGATTGTTTCCCCCTGACAGTGCCTGTTGCAGGCAGAGAAAACCGATCACATCACAACGGTCCGTGTGGAAGCTTAATCGTTTGCGCGTATTAGGCCCGCGGGCTTCTTTCTGGCCGACCTGGAAACCTTCATCGCGGACGTGGAAGATCTTATCCCCGCTGGCGCTTTGTGATACCGGGGTTCCGATGTGGACAGAGATCATCCAGAACAGAATTTCTAACTCAGAAGCAGAATAGTTTTCTACCGGCAGGCGTTTCAACTGGCAGGCTCCAGAGCCCGTTTCGAGTTGTTGCTGGATCTGTTGTAAAACAGGCCCCAGATGCGGAAGGGGAAAGCGGGCGGGAGTGATGTGTTCCCGCTTCAGGTGTTCACGAGAAATGGTTTCGAGCGCCTGCTGGAGATCATCCAGATGAGCCTGCGTTAAATGGAATTGCCAGTCGTCCCGGGTAAATAATTCGGCACCTTTCCAGGCTGACGGGATAGAAAATCGGGTCGGCAAATCATCGGCAGACTGCAGGTCACTCACGCTGAATCAACTCCTCTCAAATTAAAGTCAACAGGGGGCTCGGTTGATTTTAGCAGATTCTCTCTCCTGAGAAAAGTTGACAGCGCACTTCCTCAGGTTTAGTGCAGAAGCAGTTGATTCAGTCTTTGCTTTTTCAGACAACCGTTGATGACTTCAATGAGCCGCTTTCGGTCAATCGGCTTGCTGAGATATTCATCACAGCCGGCGGCTATACATTTTTCACGATCGCCCGCCATGACATTGGCTGTTAAGGCGATAACAGGTTTGGTAAAGCCCATGGACCGGAGTCGGCGCGTTGTCGTATATCCATCCAGAACCGGCATTTGAATGTCCATTAGAATCAAATCAAAAGCGGCACCGATTTCCTCATCCACTGTTTTGTTTTTCTGCAGTTCATCTAATGCCTGCTGACCGTGTTCGACCTCTTTCACATCGGCTCCCGCTTTACTCAGCAGAAAGTTGATCAGGCGTTGATTGTAGATACCATCTTCAACCAGCAGAATTCGACTGTTCTGAGGGATCAGGTCATAACTGATTTTGGATGATTTTATTTCACGGATACGATCGGGTGAATAAAACTGATGCATTTGTTTCGCCAGTTGATGTCCCGTGCCGATCGTTATCTCAATGGAACTCAGGGAAGTCTTTTCTGATTCCCTATCAACGGAAATCTGGCCTCCCAGTAGTCTCGCCAGTTGCTGGCAGACAAACAGTCCCAGTCCCGTTCCTCCGCCGAGACCAGGCAGAGAGATCTCTTCCGGTTGGGAACTGGCAAAGATCTGCTTCAATTGTGCGTAAGTTAAATCTTTGTTTTCGAAAGTTATTTTGAATTTGAGGATCTGTTTTTCTGCAGCGGTGGAACCCGAACTGATCTTCAGATCGATACTTCCCTTTTCCGTAATTTTGATTGCCAGTCCCAACACGTTAGACAGAATCTGCTTGAGGCGGATCGGGTCGGACTTGATCGTTCCCGGCAATTCATTTTCAAAAGCTACATGAAAGGGGAGCTGCTTGAGCGCTGCTTTGCGAGCCATGAGAGTTTGAACATTTTCGATGACTGTGATCGGAGAACATTCCAATAACTCCAGATCAAACTGACCTTCTTCAATTTTGGATCGATCCAGAAAGTCGTTCATTGTATTCAGTAGATATTCTCCGTTGATGTGTATCGTTTCCGCAGATGTCAATGTGACGGGATCTGGAGCTGATTCAAGAATCATTTCAGAGAAGCCCAGAATCGCAGTGAGTGGTGTGCGGATTTCATGACTCATCATCGCCAGAAAATTATTCTTTTCTTTCTTCGCCTGTTCTGCTTCCTGTCTTGAACGTTTCAAATCCTCTTCCGCCTGAACCCGTCGATGGATATCGGTCATTGAGCCTGTCATCCTGATTGCATGCCCCGATTCATCACGCAGTACATTTGCAAATCCTCTGAACCAGCGATACGCACCCCCCTTGATACGCAGTCGGTATTCCCGATCGAAGCGGTCGTTTTTATTCAAAGCATTCGCAATCGCCAGAAAGGTGTCGTCCACATCATCGGGGTGCAGCAGAAGTTTCAGCGTATCCATACTCGAGTCGATTTCCTGGTTCTGATAACCGATCAACTCGTAAAAACGGGGGGACCACCATTGCTCTATGGAATTGAGATCGATCCAGTCCCAGATTCCGTGAGAGGAAGAGCTCAGCAGTCCCTCCAGATGCTTTTGAATATCTCTGTTTGACTCGATTTGCTTTTCCTGTAGCAGGAGGTCAATACTGGTCGCGATAAAGCCGCAAAATTCATCGGAGACAGCAGGTCGTCGTTCGGCCTGACACTGGAACCAGCGATATTGTCCATCCCCCCGTTTCAGGCGATATTCACATTGAAACGCTGCCTGAGCCGTATGTGCTTCTTGCCAGGATCGCAGTAGTCCCTGCAGATCATGAGGATGAATAAACTGCTGCCACCTGTCATTGAGGTTCTGTTCGAGGGTACTGTTCGTGAACTCAAGCCATGCCTGGTTAAACAGATCAAGCTGTTGATCTGAATTCGAGGCCCAGATCAGCAGATTCGAAGGGAAGCTGATTTGCGGGGGCGTTGATGTGGGAATCGATATCATTTGGAAATCCTGAAAAAACAGTGGCGTTACTTATCAAGTATCTCTTTGGAATCGTAAGCAATCCGGTGTATCTCTGGACTTTTTTGGATTGGGAAAGTGATCTGAAAATAAACGAGGCTAAATAAATGGAATCACCTCAGAATTCTTCTCGGAGGGGAAAATGTGATTGTCTATTTGCAGATATCAGGAGGGATTTCACTTGATAATCAGGCGAAAAACGCGCTAATTGATACTGATTAAGCAATTGAATCAGTTAGAGGAATCATACACAGCATGATGTCTGGCTGGTAAAGTATTCCCCTCCTGAATCCTCTGACCATGCAGGAGCTTAGTGTACTAAAATCACAGAAGGCGAAACGGCGACAATTTCTTGTGATTTATCAACTTACGTTGATGTGTTGATGGTGGTGTCGAAGCGGAAATTAATGATGCGAACACTTAATTATTTTGCCTACGGATCAAACCTTCACCCGCTGCGCCTGAAAGCCAGGATTGGGGATTGTCAGCTGTATTCAGTGGCACAGTTGGAAGGGGCTCGTCTCTGTTTTCACAAAGTGGGGCTGGATGCATCTGGAAAGTGTGATATCGAGTTGCCCACCCAGAAGGATTCCACAGTCTGGGGGGCAGTGTACCAGATCTCGCAGGAACAGAAGATATTACTCGATCAACATGAATCCCTGGGAAAAGGTTATCAGATTCTGAAAACGAAAGTCAGAGTAGCAGACCAGCAATATCTGCCTGTATTTACCTACCAGGCGATGACGGAATTCATTGATTCTCGTTTACAGCCGTTTGACTGGTATCATGATTATGTGACGCAAGGAGTCAGCTTTCATCAATTTCCTGCTGCGTATCGGACTATGATTCAAGCTGTCAAAATGATCGAAGATCCGGACCAGTCACGTTCGGCACGTCATCATTTATTTTTAAGGGAACTCCGGAAGACAATTGAAGCGAAGCTGGCAGATTGATTCTTCAAAGCCAGTGAGAGATGATTTCGTAGATCATTTCTTCTTCCAGTGTTTCATGTGCCAGTAACTGATCGACCAGGTCTCCCAGCGCCGACCAGTAGGAATCCTCCCTGAGCAGGTGATACAGGCTGATGGTCTGTTTTTCCAGATAGAGCATGCGGGCTTCGCGCTGGGGAACAAGTGCCGCCGCCGCCTGCCAGGCCTGTCGCCAGTCTCCCGACCATTCCGAGACGAGTGCCGGATGAAACGGGTCGCCCGTATGGATCATCTCTGCAACAGGTCCCGCTAATGCGACCAGGACTGCTTTCTCAAGACCGGCTTTCTGGTTGAGTGCGCCTTCGGGCCAGGATATCTGGGCATCGCCGAAACGTTCCGGGCCATCATCCCAGTCGGGATCAACGGTCACAGAATGCACGCGGGCGCCAGCATAAACGGCGATCAGGACATGGCCTGCTTCGTGGTAAGCGGTGAGTTCTTCAGTCATTCCTGAATCGCTGAATCCCTGTTTGAAGAGTGAAACAATTACGATCTTGTAATCATGATCGGGAATTAAATCAAAGTCACCCGTTCTGAGCAATCCGGAAATTGAACAGAGTATGGAACAGGTGATCTGTTAATTAGTCTTCCTGTCAAATCAGATTCCTGTGGGAACGAAGAAGTGAGGCCTGTTTCTTGCTTTGTATTGATTTGATTGTGCTGTAGAATGAAGGACTCAATTTGAGATACATCGATTAAAAAAACACTCGTGAGTTTAACAACCTGGAGAACTACGACCAATGAATTTCGTTCGTCAAATCATGACAGGCTGTCTGTGCCTGATGTTGATCACCTCAACTGTTTCTGCGGCTGAAGAGTATGACATGGTCATCTACGGAGGCACCTCCGGGGCTGTGACTGCCGCCGTTCAGGCGAAGCGTTTGGGAAAATCTGTTGTGATCGTCTGTCCCGACCAACATCTGGGTGGTTTGTCGAGTGGCGGCCTGGGCTGGACCGATACGGGGAATAAAGCGGTCATCGGCGGTCTGGCCAGAGAATTTTATCATCGCGTCTGGAAACATTACCAGTCACCGCAGGCCTGGCAGTGGCAAAAACGTGATGAGTATGGCGACAAAGGCCAGGGGACTCCCGCGATTGACGGAAAACAGCGGACCATGTGGATTTTCGAACCGCATGTTGCAGAACAGGTTTTTGAGGATTTTGTGAGGGAGTACCAGATCCCCGTTTATCGTGACGAATGGCTGGACCGCAAGCAGGGAGTGAAAAAATCGGCAGATAAGATTACATCCATTACGATGCTTAGTGGAAAAACATTCGCAGGCCGGATGTTTATCGATGCTACCTACGAAGGGGATCTGCTGGCAGCCGCCGGGGTGAGCTATCATGTCGGACGAGAAGCAAACAGTGTGTATGGCGAAGAGTGGAATGGCGTCCAGACAGGAGTATTGCATCACAGGCACCACTTTGGTCCGAATGCGGTCAAAGAAAAAATCAGTCCGTATAAAACGCCCGGCGATCCCGCCAGCGGGTTACTCCCGCGGATCAGTGGCGCTGATCCCGGAAAATATGGTTCGGGTGATGATAAAATTCAGGCTTACTGTTTTCGTATGTGCCTGACGAATCATGAGGAGAATCGCGTTCCCTTCCCGAAACCTGAGGGGTACGATCCTTCGCAGTACGAACTGATGCTGCGAATTTATGATGCCGGCTGGAGAGATACTTTTGCCAAGTTCGACCCGATTCCGAATTTCAAAACGGATACGAACAACCACGGCCCCATGAGTACCGATAACATCGGCTATAATTATGATTACCCGGAAGCCTCTTATGAGCGCCGGAAAGAAATCATCCAGGAGCACACAACCTATCAGCAGGGCTGGCTCTATTTTATCGCCAATGATCCCCGCGTTCCACAGGAAGTCCAGCAGCAGATGCGCAAGTGGGGTCTGGCGAAAGATGAGTTTACTGATAACGGGAACTGGCCGCATCAGCTGTATATCCGCGAAGCCCGTCGCATGATCGGCCAGTTTGTGATGACCGAAAACGAGCTGTTGAAGAAACGCTCCACTCCAGATTCGGTTGGTATGGGATCTTATACCATGGATTCTCATAACGTGCAGCGGTACGTGACTCCCGAAGGTTACGTCCAGAACGAAGGAGACATCGGAGTCTCGACACGCGGTCCTTATGAAATTGCCTACGGCAGCCTGGTTCCGAAAAAAGGAGAATGCGCTAATCTGCTGGTCCCGGTATGTGTTTCCAGTTCGCATATTGCCTTTGGTTCAATTCGCATGGAACCGGTCTTTATGATTCTGGGACATTCCGCAGCGACTGCCGCAGCGATTGCCCTCGATCAGGGGCTGGATGTGCAGGATGTGCCTTATTCAACTCTGAAAGCCCAGCTGATCAAAGAAGGGCAGGTTCTGGAAGCGCCTCCAGAGGTGAAATATGGCAAAAACGGAGTGAATCCGGAGACCTTGAAAGGGATCGTTCTGGATGACACTCAGGCAAAGCTGACCGGTAACTGGATTACCAGCCGTTCCGCTAAAAAATTTATCGGTTCGAGCTACAGTCACGAATCGAATACCCGGGATGGGAAAGCGGTCGCCCGATTTGAAACGAAGCTTCCCGAGTCGGGACGTTATGAAGTGCGATATGCCTACACGCCGAACGGGAATCGGAGTTCTCAGGTTAAAGTGAAACTGCAGCACGCGCAGGGAACAGAAACCCGCATGATCAACCAGAAAAAGATGCCACCGCTGGAAGGACACTTTGTATCTCTGGGTGAGTATGAATTCTCTCCCGATCAGTTGGCTACTGTGGAAGTATCAAATGAAAGTGCTGACGGGTATGTGATCATCGATGCGGTCCAGTGGGTGCCTGTGAAAAAATAGTCGGTCTGTTTTCTCATTTCAAAATTGATTAAGAGGAGTCATCAGTAGTGTTAAAGAAAATCGAAGGACTTGTGCTGCTGTTGATTTTGGCCCTGGTGACGTTGATCAGTTTTGAGAATCAGCCGGTTTCAGCTGCTGAGATCGAGTCAAAGGAGAACGTGCTACGCGCCATGCGGAAGTCGAGTGAATATTTTCGCAATACACTGGCCGTCCATGGAGGCTACGTCTATTACTACAGTCTTGATCTGCGGGAACGCTGGGGAGAGGGGAAGGCCGGCCCCGATCAGATCTGGGTACAACCTCCGGGGACTCCCACAGTCGGTCTCGCGTTTCTGGCAGCTTACAAGGCCACGGGGGAACCGTTTTATCTGGAAGCGGCAACGGATGCAGCCCTGGCGCTGGTTTACGGTCAGTTGAAATCCGGCGGCTGGACGAATTCGGTTGAGTTTAATCCGAACAGCAAGTTGACTGCTGAATACCGGAACGGGAAAGGCAGGGGGCGTAATTATTCGACCCTTGATGATGGTATAACCCAGTCTGCAATTCGCCTGTTGATTCATGTGGACCAGGCGCATCAGTTTCAGCATCAGAAAATTCACGAAGCGGCAGAGATCGCTTTGAACGCGTTACTTGCCGCCCAGTTCCCGGTGGGGGCGTTTCCACAGGTCTGGACAGAGCCGGTAAAAAATGTAGAGCCCAGGAAAGGAAACTTCCCTGCCTACGACTGGCGGACGGAAGGACGAATCAAGAATTACTGGGATCAGTATACATTGAATGATGGGGTGGCCGGCTACGTTTCCACAGTGCTCATCGAAGCGTATGAAATATACCAGGACCCTCGTTATCGGCAGGCGGTATTGAAACTGGGGGATTTTCTGATCGCATCACAATTGCCACAGCCTCAACCCGCGTGGGCGCAGCAATACAACTATGAGATGCAGCCCATCTGGGCCCGCCGCTTCGAACCACCGGCTGTAACGGGAGGCGAGACTCAGGATGTGATTGAAACCCTGATCAAAATCTATCATTTCAGCGGCGGTGATCAGAAATACCTGAAACCGATTCCAGAGGCATTAGCGTGGCTGAAAAAATCTCAATTACCGGATGGCCAGCTGGCCCGTTACTATGAACTCAAAACCAATCGGCCCCTGTATATGTCGCGGAGTGGTAAGAACTACAGTCTGACCTACGATGATTCCGATCTGCCTCGCCATTATGGCTGGAAAATCGAATCGAAGCTGACTCAACTGCAGCGTGAATATAATTTAAGCAAGGCGGGAAAGCAGCAGTCTACAAAAATCAGCCCCCGTGAACTTTCGACTCAGGTACAAACCATCCTGAAAAACCTGGATTCCCAGGCACGCTGGGTCAGTACCAGCACCGGAGAACGCCTGGCGGGACAGCCAAAAATTCCGGTGAACAGTCAGTACATTGCCAGTGAAGTCTTCAGTGAGAACCTGCAGAAACTGAGCGCTTTCCTGGAGCTAATCAAGGCGAACTGAATTCTCCGCAGTGAAATCAATGTGGAATCCCATTCAGATGAAAGATGGAGTTCATCGTGATGACTTTCGTGGCGCCGTCTTCGTAGCGAATCAGGTTGATCCCGGTATTGGTCTGTGCGAGGTCTTTGGCCTTGCTGATTTCCAGACCAAGCACCCTCGCCAGGTAGACACGGTTTACCACGTTGTGCGCGACCACGACGATTGTTTCTCCCAGATGTCGGTCCAGCAGACTCTGGAGCGCGGGCTCTGCCCGGTTGAGCACATCGCCGTACGATTCTCCTCCTTCGTACCGGTTCATGTAGGGGTCATGCATGAATGCTTCATATGCTTCCGGGAACTCCTGCATAATAATGTCCCATGATTTTCCCTCCCAGAGACCCACGTCGCATTCATGGATTTCAGCCACTTCCTGAGGCGTCAGGCCCAATGGTTTGCAGACTGCTTCCGCAGTTTCCCGGGCCCGGATCATGGGGCTGCAGTAAACATGATGGATCGGACTGATGTCAGAAAGAAACTGTCCCAGCGCAGCAGCCTGTTTCTGCCCAGATTCACTCAGACTGGGATTAATTCCACACCCCTGCAGGATATAGGGACGTTGTTCATTGGGAGGTGTAGCACCATGACGGATTAACAGCAGGTTTGTGGCATCCTGTTCCGGGTGCGGTACCATTTTGGGAAGTTTCATATCAGGTCCTGATGAGATCATGGGGGCGAACTCTTACCGGTTTAACTGCTGCTGAGACAGCTTTGCTGCAGCTTTGATTGCTTCGACAATGCCCCGGGTTTCGGGAACAGTCTTGCTCCAGGCGATGTCAAAGGCAGTACCATGACTGGGACTGGTTCTGACAATTGGCAAACCGAGTGTAATGTTGACTGCCTGGTCGAAGCCCAGGAGTTTGAACGGAATATGCCCCTGATCGTGATACATGGCAACGACCGCATCGAACTCGCCATGAACGGCACGACGAATCAGCGTATCGGCAGGTAACGGGCCGGTTGCATTCAGGCCTGATTGAATCGCCCGTTCGACCGCAGGGGCAATGATACGTGCTTCTTCATCGCCAAACAGACCATGCTCTCCCGCGTGCGGATTCAGCGCGCAGACAGCGACCCTGGGTTGATCTTCGCCCATTTTCTGCATCAATCCCGAGATCAGTCTGATTTTTTCAAATATCGCATCGGTGTTGAGTAAACCGGGTACACTGGCGATGGAAGTATGCAGGGTCGTGTGGACGATACCCAGGCCGGAGGGAGGTTGAATGGCAGCACCATGCGGCAGGTAAAGCATCATCCCAAAGTCGGCAACGCCGCAATGGTCAGCCAGAATTTCTGTATGGCCGGGATAATTGATCCCTGCCAGTCGGAGTGATTCCTTATTGAGAGGCGCCGTCGTGATGGCATCCATCTGTCCGGCCAGACAATCATCAATGGCACTCACCAGATAATCAAAGGCGGCCTGTCCGGAGCGGGCATCGATTTCACAGGGGACTGCATCAACAACATCTGATTTTCCGCGATCAATGCAGTTTGCGATTCCCGCCTGGAACTCAAGGCTGTCTGAGACGGATTCGATCTCTCGGATCTGCAATGTGGAACCAGACTGTTCCGAGGCACGCCGGAAAACAGTCGCATTTCCGTAAATGACAGGACGACAGATCTGAAAGATATCTGGTTTGCTGCAGAGCACGTCCAGCAATTGCGGACCAATGCCGGAGACGTCGCCCATGGTTAACGCGATGAGTGGGAGTTTCATAAGGATTCGAATATTTCACATTCGGACAGTGGTAGTCCCTTGCGGTCTTTTTCAGACAGAATTGGTTCACCCGACAGAGGCCACTCAATTTCCAGGGCAGGATCATTCCACAGCAGGGTTCGTTCAAATTCGGGAAAATAATAGTCGCTGCACTTATACATGAAATCGGCCCGTGGACTGATCACATAAAATCCGTGGGCAAATCCGGCGGGTACGAAGAGTTGTTTGTGATTTTCTGCCGACAGCAGGACCGAGATCGATTTTCCGAATGTGGGTGAATTCTTTCTGAGGTCAACGCAGACATCCAGGATTTCACCCTCTACAGCAAACACCAGTTTTGCCTGGGGGCGCTGAATCTGAAAATGCAGTCCCCGTAGAATCCCCGCAGAAGATCGCGAATGGTTGTCCTGAACAAAAGGCCCTGGGATTCCTGCCTGTTCATAACGTTCCTGCTGGAAGGTCTCTTTGAAGAACCCACGGTCATCAGAAAAAACACGGGGAGTGATGATCACCAGGCCGGGGAATTCAGTCTGTTGTATATCCATATGACAGCGAATTCTTTCTTGAGAGGAAACGGTTATTCAATTTACGTACGTTGAAATTTAAAGACACAGGCTAATAATAGCGAATATTCTGTTGGATAAAAGCAATCCTAAGAGTCTGATCTCTGAGTTCTCAAAAACTTTCGCATTGCCCGGCACGTACACAAGTCCTCATTTTAAAGGAATTTAGAAAAACTGCCTCTCTCTGACTTTTTCATCTTTTTTCTTGAAAAGTCACACCTGTATCGCGTATCCTATAGTCAACACATTTTACCTGAGGGATACAGCCCAACCAGCTGTTAAGTGAAGCCTTATGAGACAAACCCCTGAAATCACTACCAGAATGGCGGGCTACGTTATGCTGAGATCCCTTCTTTCCTGCGCACTATTGATTGCGGTCGGGTTTTCTGCAGCCCCACTGTCTGCTCAGCAGGACGTCAAAGTTCAGAAACCGGTTTCGAAAGTCCCCGTGGCAAAACTGTCAGAGGTCTTCTTCAAAACCGTTCCGGATTCGCTGGAAGATTTGCAGGAAATTGAGCGACAGGTTACTTCGCTGACCAGGACTGCAATTGAGAGCACGGTCTCTGTCCGTGTGGGAGAAGCACAAGGCAGCGGCGTGATTATCGATAATAAAGCCGGTTATATTTTAACTGCAGCACATGTGATTGGTTTGGCACAAAAAAATGCGACGATTATTCTACATGATGGCCGAACGTTAAAAGGCCGTACCATGGGGTTGAATCGAGGGCTCGATGCCGGTCTTGTTAAACTGATTGAAGATGATGATGTTGATATCAGCAAACTCTCTGCAGTGAAAATGGGAGACGTTTCTGAAGTGGAGTCTGGCGAATGGGTACTGGCGACCGGTCATCCCAATGGTTATCAGTCAGGACGTGATCCTGTCGTGAGGCTGGGAAGAGTCGTCTCTCGTAAGAAACACCTGCTGCAGACCGATTGTACGCTGATTGGTGGCGATTCAGGCGGGCCGCTGTTTAACATGCAGGGGCAGGTCGTGGGAATTCACAGTCGTATTGGACCCTCTACCAGCTGGAATTTTCATATTCCCGTTTCCGCCTTTCAGGATGACTGGGAAAAACTGATTGCCGGCGATATGTGGGGGGCAAAACCTCTCGGCCAGAATGCCGTCCTGGGTGTGAATGGTGAAGATACTGACCGTGGCTGCAAAGTGATTGGAGTCACTCGCGGCTTTCCTGCCGAAATTGCCGGGTTGCAAACCGATGATATCATTGTTCAACTCAATGATGAAAAGATTACCGGAATTGAACAGCTGGCTGAAGTGGTTCAACAATACAAACCCGGTCAGACCGTACAGATTATTCTCATTCGTGCTGGTAAAAATATGACGTTTGAAGTGCAGCTTGCCGCAAGAGACTGACAATAGACAACTGGCTTTCGATCTTGGTTTCTGCTCCGAAATAAAGATCACCTGAAATACCCAAATGTGAGGAGATAGACTTGAACCAGGATCAAAATACTGGAAACCATACAGCGACGACTGCTCGCTTTGTATTATTGGTTTGGATGATTTCGCTTTGCCTGGGCGGTTTGTCTTCTCAGAGCTACGCTCGTGATCAACTGCAACCCAGCCAGTTAACCAGTGGCTCCCAGATGCGCAGGGCCTTCCGTTCTGTCGTCTCCACACCCCGTTCATGGACTGTCCGGGTTCGTTCCAATGGAAAAGAGGCTTCCCTGGGCGCCATCGTCGAATCTGACGGGTGGATCCTGACCAAGGCCAGCCAGCTGGAAGGAGAAGTCACCTGTGAACTATCGACGGCAGAACGCTATCAGGCCGAGATTATTGGTGTCGATGGAAAACTCGATCTGGCGTTGATCAAAATTGACGCCAGAAATCTTCCCACTGTCAGGTGGAAATCGGATACGGATCCATTAGTGGGGCAATGGCTGGTCACTCCCGGTTTAAGCATGTCTCCTGTGAGCGTTGGTGTTCTGAGTGTTGCCCGTCGAAAAATTGATCCAGCACCCGGAGTTCTGGGAGTACAGATTGACGATGGCGAAGGCGGTGCGCTGGTGAAACAGGTCATGCGTGAAAGTGGTGCTGAAGAAGCGGGCTTGAAACCCGGTGATGTGATCCTGAGTGTTGCTGGCGAAGAGATCGACAGTGCCCGCAGCCTGTCCAATTTTGTGCGTAAGTTTTTGCCAGGCGACCGGGTTCTGGTTAAGGTCCTCCGGGAAAAAGAAGAAGTGAATGCGGTGGTTGTCCTTACAGATCCGCAAATGCTGATTTATGACCGCCTGCGGGAAATGCAGAAAAAAATGGGGGGAGAACTGAGCCGACGAAAAACAGGTTTTACCGAAGTACTGCAGCATGATACCGTATTGCGTCCGGAAGACTGTGGAGGCGTGATTGTCGATCTGCAGGGGAACGCGATTGGATTGAATATTGCCCGTGCCGGCAGAACAAAATCGTTTGCCATCCCTGCCAACCACATCGTCCCCATGATCCAGAAGCTGAAGCTGAAAGAATATGCTCCTTATAATCCTCTGAAAGAACCCAAGCAGCATACGGTCTCAGCAACTACCGCGTCCTGATCGTATTGAATCTGTCCGGAAGCACATCTGTTTCCGAAAGGAACTGATGGCAGATTCCTGGATCACACTGGTTCTGTTAAAACTGAGACAGGCGGCTCCGCGGATGCCGATAATATCTGGTGTCAGATCTGACAGAATTTCCAGGTCCTGAATTCGTAATGAACCCGCCAGCGCGATTTTCAGTTGGCTGCTTTTCGCCCGTTCGATGATCTCGCCGAGGGTGTCTGGAGAGAGCAGGTCCAGCAGTCTGCCGTTCTGTTTCGAGAATGTGTCAATCAGCAGACCGGCACAACGGTTTTCACAGGCTGCTTCCAGAACTTCATCTGGAGAGAGAGAATCCGCCTGTTTCCAGTCGGCGTAAGCGACTGCAATCCACTGGTGTTGGTGCCCACTGCTCTCCTCAATGCGTTGGATCAGATTTTGCCAGTCTGAACTCCAGTATTTCGATCCACTGCTGTCAGAGAAACCCATTTTTAAATATGTGATCTCTGGTGGGATTTTCAGGCACTTTTGCTCTCTTCTCCATTCGCAGAGCTCCCCCAGTGCCATGCTGAGTGGCAGGGTTACGGAGTATTGCTGGCAGTATTCCATGACAGCCCTCAGCGTAGTCTCATCGATTTGCCCCAGGGCACCGCGTGCGGGGTCTTTGAAGTCGAGAATATCGCAGCCACCTGCAATCGCGGGGGCAATTTCTTCACAGTTCCTGACACTGACCAGTAACTGTGTCTGATGCGGATTCAATGCAGCCTCTTTCCTGATCTGACTCACGGCGATGATTGCTTTTTTGTGTTGTTCGCAACCGTCTGGTGTCGCAGGGCTTTGCCAGCCAGGCTGCCGGTGGGAAAGCCGGCTGTGATCGCGGGGCTGCCATTCACATACAGAAAACGAATGCCATCCGAATACTGATGTGGATCATCGAAGGTGGCCTTGTCGATCAGGGTGTCTGTATCCATCACGACAATATCAGCATAAGCTCCTTCCCGCAGATAGCCTCTGTCTTTGAGTCCCAGGATGTCAGCCGGCAGACCGGTCATGCTGCGAACAGCATGTTCCAGTGGGATCACTTTCTGCTGAAGCGCGTAATATGCCAGCTTACGGGGAAAGGTTCCGTAATTACGGGGATGGGGGCGATCCGAACCTGGCAGATAAGCCCGGCCGTCAGACGCGGTGGCCACCCAGTCAATTTTCATGATCTGTCGGACATCGGCTTCATTCATACTGAAATTAACTACTGATGCTCCTCCCTGGCGTGTGATTTCCAGCACAATGTCCAGTACGCTTTTATTTTCTTTTTCCGCGATCTGCAGCAGGTTTTTGCCCACCCAGTCGGGGCGCTCTGAATAGCGGGCTATACGAACCGCTTTTCCCTCTTCGCGTTTTTCAATATTACTCTGAATGGCTTTTCTGATTTTTTCTGAAGTCTCGGGAGCTTCCAGGCGGGCCACCAGTTCTTTATTACTGCCAGCTCTGGCCCAGGCGGGGATTAACGTCGCTCCGAGTGAGGTGCTGGAAGCGATATAGGGATATTGGTCGGCAGTCACATTCTGTCCCTGTTTCCGGGCATCCTCAATCATGGCAGCCGCGCGAATCACCAGTCCCCAGGCATCCTGGCCGCTCGATTTAAAGTGCGAAATATGAACAGGCAGCTTCGCCTGTTTACCGATTTTCAAAGCCTCGTTGACGGCTGCCAGTAACTCGGTGCTTTCATTGCGAATATGGCTGGCGTAGATTCCCTGGTAACGAGAAACAATCTGAGCCAGTTCAACCAGTTCGTCTGTCTCCGCATAAGAGCTCGGTACGTAGATCAGTCCCGTAGACATGCCCCAGGCACCGTCCTGCATGGCTTTTTCAGCCAGTGATTTCATCTTCTGCAGTTCTTCGTCAGTTGGCTTGCGTTGTCCTGATCCCATGACTTCGTCACGCAATGATCCCTGGGGAATCAGGTGCAGTACATTTGTTCCGCTTCCCGCGGCGTCGATGATACGGTAATATTCTTCTGTATCGACCGGACCACTGCCGCAATTTCCCGTCACAATTGTGGTGCAACCCTGGGTGACATAATTCATGTTCGCCCGGGTTAAAGGTGAAATAATCTGCCGATCACTGTGGTTATGCAGGTCGATGAATCCCGGAGCAATTGTCAGTCCGCGACAGGGAATTGTCTCGCTGGCAGTCCCTTTGATCTCGGGGCCGATTTGTACGATCCGGTCGTATTTGATTGCAATATCGCCAGTAAAGCCTGGTTTCCCCGTGCCATCAATGATCGTTCCCCCTTTGAGCAGGATGTCAAACGAGGTCTGATTCTGGGCGTAAAGGGAATCTGACGGAAAAAAAGCGAAGAATAACAGGCAAAGGTAAATCTGCAGACGGAGACAGTCCATGCGATATAACCCCTTTGTGAATTATGAATTTATGGTGAGAACTCTCACTTTTAGATGATAAAGCGTCGTATTTGATAAAAGTATCGCTAAAACTGATCAGAACTACCAGTAAGAATGTCCAATTCTGGGCTTTGCGTTAGTAATCTATTGTTGATATATTTTGCGGCTTCTATAGTTGCCTGATGCGCTGTGAGGCGGTTTTTTGGTGAAACCCTCTGTTCCCTGTAAGGAACGTTTGAATATTAAGACGGTTTCCCGAGAGATTCATTGTGGGAAGAGTTACGAGTCATGAAACGAGAAGATGTGCGGAACATTGCGATTATCGCGCACGTGGACCACGGGAAAACGACACTGGTCGATGCCTTGCTGCATCAAAGTGGCCATTTTCGTGATTCTCAATTAAAGGGCGACTGCATTCTGGATTCCAACGATCTGGAACGGGAACGAGGCATTACGATTCTGGCCAAGAACATCGCATTGGTGTATAAGGGCGTCAAAATCAACATCATCGACACTCCAGGCCACGCTGACTTTGGTGGCGAAGTCGAACGCGTACTCCGCATGGCTGATGGCGTTTTGATTCTGGTGGATGCGTTTGAAGGCCCTCGTCCGCAGACACGGTTTGTTCTGAAAAAAGCGCTGGAATGTGGTTTGAAGCCTCTGGTCGTTATCAACAAAATTGACCGTTCTGACTGTCGCCCCGACCATGTCCTGAGCGAGATGTTCGACCTGTTTGTAGAACTGGATGCGGACGACGAAACCCTTGATTTCCCGTATATCTACGCCAGCGCCCGCGAAGGTTTCGCGACACATGATCTCGACAACTTCGGCGAAAGTATTCACCCGCTGCTGGATATGGTCCTCGAAAAGGTGCCTGCTCCCGATGTCAACCAGGACGCACCCTTGACCATGATGGTAACTACCCTGGAATGGTCTGAATATGTAGGGCGTGTTGCTACCGGCCGTATCAACAGTGGAAAAGTTCGTACCGGCGAACGCGTAACCCTCATCAAACGTAATGGGGATCATCTGAAGTGCACCGTTGATTCGGTAGAACTCTACAACAACCTGGGACGGGCACCCGTCGATGTGGCTTCTGCCGGCGATATTGTCGCCCTGGTAGGCCTGGATAATCCGGAAATCGGTGATACCGTTGCTTGTGCAGAAAAGCCACAGGCTCTGATCCGCATTGACGTTGATGAACCAACCCTGTCCATGCTGTTTACTATCAACAGTTCGCCTTTAGCGGGTCAGGATGGAAAATACGTGACCAGCCGCAACCTGCGTGATCGTCTGATGCGGGAACTGGAATCGAATGTGGCACTCCGTGTTGCCGAGCGGGAAGACAAAGATTCCTTCTCTGTCTCCGGTCGCGGTATCCTGCATCTTTCAGTCCTGATTGAGCAGATGCGCCGTGAAGGTTATGAACTGTCTGTCGGTAAGCCGGAAGTTATTCGCAAGAAGATCGACGGTAAATGGCATGAACCGTTTGAGTCACTGGAAGTCGATGCTCCCTCAGAAGTGGTTGGATCGGTGATGGAACTGGTCTGTGCCCGCCGTGGCCAGATGATAGATATGACATCCAGCGAAACAGGTATGTCCCATCTCAAGTTTTCAATCCCTGCGCGTGGTCTGATTGGACTGCGTACCCGTCTGCTGAATGCAACGCGGGGAGAAGCCATCATCAATCACCGCTTTGAAGCCTATAAAGCGACAGAAGGGGAAGTCCCGCGGCGTGCGAATGGAGTTCTGATTTCTCAGGACAAAGGCCAGGCCGTTGGTTACGCCTTATGGAAACTGCGGGACCGGGCAGAGTTCTTCGTCGGCCCCGGGGCAGACGTTTATGAAGGTATGATTATCGGAGAGAACGTCCGCAACAACGATCTGGTTGTGAATCCGATTCGCGGTAAAAAACTGACCAACGTGCGAGCTTCCGGTTCTGATGAGAACATGGTGCTCAAGCCGCCTCGTGACATGAGTCTGGAAGCAGCACTGGAATATATCGAGTACGATGAGTACGTGGAAATTACTCCCAAGATCATTCGTCTGCGAAAGATTCATCTGACCGAGAATGAGCGTAAGCGGAACCAGCGGACTACAACTGCTGAATAAACACGATTGATACGTGCTGCTGTGAGTCGTTTGATTCACAGCAGCCGATCAGCGGTCCCACGTTTTGAGCTGTCCTACCAGTTCCAGCATCTCGTTTCTGCGCTTCTCAAACATCCCGAACAGAGCCAGGATACAGATTCCCAGGCCGATTCCAAACGCCCACCAGGGCCACACGTGTCCCAGCGACTGTGAGGCATGCCAGATCATACTCACAATCGAGAGTACCAGAAATGACGAGCCGGCGTACAGGAAAGCACGTACCCGAAACATCATTCCGGCGAACACGCCGATAACTGACAGGCTGCAGAGAATCACGGGAGGCCACAGGCTGTTGGCAACGCCCGCGATAAACATGTCGCCAGTCGAACTGATATAAATGGACATCGTGGCGAAATAGCGGACAGCAGTCAGCTGGTTTGAATTGAGTTTTTCCCGATTCAGATGCGTGGCGATCAATACGGACAGGGCAGGGGGAATCAGCCAGAGCTGTGGGTGTTGTGTAAAGACCTGTCCCTGTTCCATCCAGAACGCCCATAAGGCACCATTGCCGGCAAGTGCTGCTAGCGTCGTGTAAACGAATGACTTTCGCCATAAGCTCATCGTAACATACACGATCCCAATCAACAGCAGGATCATCGAATATTCACCCGCAATGGGTGACTGCTCATGAGAGGCAGCATGGATCCAGAAACTGAGTGCCGGCAGTAAGGGGAGGAAAGTGCCTGTTCGCTGCAGCGGTTCCGAAAGTACATTCAGGCCGATGCGATCGAAAAATTCTCCCACTCCGGCACCTGCGAATGCGATAGCAATCACGATGTAAGGCCAGTAAGGGAGCAGGTAACCTCGGAACAGTTCGGGCATCGTCAGATAAATATGCAGGAACAGCAGGGCCAGTACGATTTCTGCTGCATACACGTACCACATCCGCCGCTTCAGGGTTAATTGAAACGGATCGTATTTAGGAATTGCTGCCATCAGGACAAGGGCCGCTGACAATGCAACCAGCGTCAGTGAAACGACCCCGATTCGGGCTGGGGTGAGTTGCAGGGGAACTCCAGCAAGATGATATTTCACTTCTGTGATCAGAATAGAGAGAAGTGTGATTCCCGCAGCAGTTAAAAAAGTCCGTGAATTGCTACGCACGGCTTCCGACCAGTCGGCTGTGAGAGATTTCCATTTGACCTGGATCAAAGTCAGGACCAGGCTCAACAGGGCGACCACTTCCAGCAGACGAATCAGATGGTGGAGCCAGTTAAATTTTCCTCCTGCAGGCAACAGAGCCCAGCCGGCATACACAGAGCCAATACCCAATGCCAGCAGGGTCCGTTTTTTGAATTTCTGCGAGTACTCACTCAGTTCACTGAAAGCGTAAAACGCAAAGCCTGTAAGCAGAGTGCCCCCCACAGACCACCACCGCAGATCCTGATCTTCAAAGCGGAGTACACTGTGCAGTAGCGCCACAATAGAGTAAACGGCGAGTCCTGTCACTGCTGAGGGGAGCCAGCGCCAGGATTGTTCTGACTGCGTCGGCAATCTGAATCGTGAGATGAGTTGCAGTCCTGCGCCGCGCAACCTCCACAGAATGCCAATCAGACAGGCATAACAGGAGACAGCCAGTCCGGAATGTTGTAACAGCAGGCGTAGTTTTGTTTCATCACTCAGAAACGTACCGATAAAACAGATTCCAATGACGAATAACGCCTGCAGGCTATAGCTGCTTTTAGGATCCCACAGCAGGCCAATTAACAGCAGTGTCACAGCCAGTAATGCAGTCCAGCCAGCCAGGTCACGAATGATGGGCACATCAGTTTGCAGCAGCAAAGTTCGCGAGACTGCGATCAGCAGAGTGTAGAACAGGATGATACAGGTCAGAGTGCGCGAGATGACCTGTTGCAGAGCCGGTGATTTGGCAGATTCGCTCTCCGGCTTGATACGTTTCATCTGGTAGAGATCAATCGTCAGCCAGCAACCGGAGATGACGGCAGCCGTTGTGATCAGCCATTTAATCAGATCGATTCCCTGTTGTTCAGAGACAGAACCACTCTGGATATTCCAGTTGGCAGTGACAAAAAACAGGGTGCCCAGTAAAGCAGTAACCAGCGAAGCGTATTTCAGAAATTCTTTGCGCAGGCAGATCCCCAGCAGAATATATATCAGCGTTCCAAAACCTGCAATTGTCGTGGCAGGCAGCGGTCTCAGCGCATCTGCCCAGGCACCACGGAATGCATACAGAAACAAGATGACTACCAGGATCTGACTCCAGTAGAAATGATGACTGACGACTGGTTGAGAATCAGGTTCCCTGTTGATCTGACTGTATTTCAACACGAATCGCAGCGTGTGGAAACTGGCTACCAGAATCAGCCCCACTTCCATCAGGAAATTGATATTCCAGACAGACATGTCTGAGTGCTGTCGGAACAGGATTGTCGTAAAACCGATCAAGGCAAAACTGAGGAATGTCATTCCGTTTATAAACAGGCTACTGGTGTAGCGTCGCGAAAACCACCAGAGAAAACCGGCTGCCAGTCCGAGCGATACAAAAACGGTTTTCGGAATTTGTGGAAAGTATGTGCCCCATTCTTGGGGTGGGGATAGGAAATTCAACAGGAATGGCAGCAGGTAGGGCCCGGCAACCAGGCAGAGCATACAGGTCACATGCACACGAATCAGAGGCCAGTGATTGGGCAACAGAGTTTGATGAGCTTTAAAATCAGGATTGATTTTCGGCTCCAGTTTCAGCCAGCATAGCCCATAAATGGACAATGCAAGCCCGATAGAAATCAAAGTTCGCAGCCACGCAGCAGATCCGAATGTGGAAATGGTTTCGGAAAAGCTCATGATGGTTCCCGTGATTACAATCATTGCCAGAAGATGAGAACCCATCAGCATCCAGCCGGTAGATCGAAAATGGATCGCATAGAAGACCATTACTGTCATCAGCAGGACGAGCGGCATGCAGAATGCCAGTATGGGGGTGATCCGTTCCGAGATGGCAATCAATTGCGGATCACGAGAAAATTCCAGCCAGTAGCCAAAGATCTGAAAGGCGGTGAGTATTAATAAGGGCAGGCAGGCTCCCAGTACACTCAGATCTCGCCATGTTGTTCTCTCAGCCAGCAGTCGCGGCAGATATTTTAAACGAATCTGCTTTGCGCGCAGAAAATTCAAAAGCGCTTCCGATTTGATCACCGGCAGCATGATCGACAGGGCATACAGGCTCAGCCCCCACCGCAAAGCATCCGCCGCACGGTTCTGTTCAATGAAATACCCGGCGATAAGGAAGGGAACCAGGTAGATGATAAAGAGCACCCCCAGCGCCGTGCCTGACTGGAAGCGACTGTCAAGATAAGGCAGGCAGGCTACGATTAACAATCCCAGGCAGAGCCAGCTCCAGATACTGAAAGCTTCGGCTGCATATTTAAGCGGAAAGCTGAAGAGAGTCAGGTTCTGATCGAAATTGCTCAAGTTGGATATCATGGTCAACAGTAGCAGTGCCATAATCAATCCGGATAGAGTGCGCAGTCGCTTCGTTTTCGGTTTGATCAGGACCACACTCATTAAAACCATGATGTAACTGAAGATTACTGCCAGAAACGGAATTGTAAGCCGATGAATAGCTGAGATGGCAAAGGAATCCTTCAACTGATTTAGAATGGACGGGAACAGAGCCGCCCAGAGTACGAGACCTGTGGCGACGATGGTGCAGGTGAGCAGAGCGGGTTGCAGGTTTACGCGGGCACTGCGGGAGAGGGCTCCCAGCATATTACGTGAATACTTTCTCGAATGGATGACTGATCCCACCAGAATCCAGATTACCACAGCGAGGATGTGTATGAGCCAGTAGCGGGGATGTATCCGCGCCGGGGCTTCCCACAGATTGTAATGTTCCCCGAGGACGGTTGCTGTATACAGGCTGCCGGCAGTTCCCGCGAACTGAGAGAATAGAAACCAAAAGTCTGATTTCAGGATCAATGCCGCCGTGAGCCAGATCAGCATCAGCCAGAACGCATAGAAGGCATGCATTTCAGCTGGCATATTTTGCAATAGTACGTAGGGAATCATCAGCAGTGATGTGCATAATGAGCCCGCCAGCATCGGCAAAGTAAAAGGGTTAGACTTTACCGGGATCAGTGACCAGTCAGTATGAGCGGGGTTTCTGCGCCGACACCAGAAATGCAGTGCAATCAGAAACAGCAGTCCCCACGTAGCATGGATGAAACAGCCCCAGACAAAAGGCGCATCGGGTAACAGATTGAAGTGGGACAGTCCTTTTCGAATAGTGGTATTGAGGCAGAGTGCATGTTGGAGTGTCAGGAACCCCAGGAAAGAGGCAATACCTGAGAGTGATTTTTTTCGGACGTACCAGTTAGCCAGCAGGCAGAAAATGGTATTCATCAGCAATGCAAGGGTAGTCCAGTTCAAATCGGTCTGTGTCACAAATCCGGCGTAGGCCGCGATCAATGTCGAGAGGACAGAAAAGCAACCTGCGGTATACAGGAAGTAACGTGCATCTTCCCGTTTCCCGATTTGTTTCAGAAAGTATGCTCCTGCAGTCGTTAGAATAGTAAAGACGGCAAATACGATGGAACTGCGTCCCAGCAGCAGTGATTCAATGAGTGCCGTCTGAGACGTCCCTTCCCAGGTGATTGTGCCTGTGAGAAGATGAAAGCCCAGCAGTCCGGCTATGGTTGCGGCGATCAACGCAGGGATATGACAGAGGGGAAATCGACCCTGAATGGCCAGAATCGACAGGCTGATGCAGTTGATGATCCCCAGTACTACCAGAATATCGACTCGTGGCCAGGCGATGGCGAAATTGACTAAGATCATCAGAGCAGAAAAGACCGCAATCGAAGAGCCGGTTAATGCCCAGTGAGGAGTCTCGTCCCCATTTTTTCGATGATGCAGAACCAGCCCCAGTCCCAGCAGTAGAATTTCCATCAGGCTGAACAGCGGGGTCAGGCAGGAAAATGTTTCCAGGCGGTTGGTCGTGTTCCAGACCAGCAGCCAGCAGGGGGCCAGCACAGAGAACACAGCCAGTCCCCCGAGAGTGACCAGTTCTCGCGCCCGGGAATCTGTGATTTCATTCCAATTCAACGTCTGTCTGAGAATGAGAGCCATTCCGATGATAAAACATCCTGCAGGCAGGAGTGCGAGTAAGTTTGTCTGCAGGAATGAGGGCTCACTGGAAGCGACGCGTGAAATGATCAATTGTCCTGCCGAAGTTCCCAGTACGATCGCCAGTAAGTGAAGTCGACCAAAACTGACAAGGATGCGGCTGGCAGAGCTGACCATCCAGCCAAACGCGGCAAAGCCGACGCTGATTGCCAGGATAAAGAGCGGGTCCGTTGCCGGTCGATGGTCTGAGAGTCGAATTCCAGCCAGAAAGTTAAGCGGAACAAGGATGACGGTAATTAGGAGCAGACCGCGGCTCGTCGACTCCAGCTTCCAGCGTTTGAAAGTATACAGGCCTGCTCCATGAATGGCGGCTGTTGCCAGCAGGAAAAGCAGGGCCGGCAAATAGGGAATCTGGTTTTTGAGTGTCGACCAGAGGCTGACGACGAGCCCGATCGCGCTGCCCACGATCAGCAGGCCACTGACCAGTTCACCCCAGCGAATGTTTTTGTCTTCCATAAAGGCATTCAACAGCGAACCGATGTCCTGTTTTTCAGCGGGTGGTTCAGTGTTGCCCCTCTGAAGACGCGGTTCATAAGCGGCGACTATGGATTTATCCGGCCGTGGCTGAATGGTTGATTCTTCCAGAAAATCACTCTCATCCAGGAAATCTGAGATTTCTTCAACCACGCTCTCTGGTTCAGACGCAGCGGGAACGGGCGGTTTGGCCTCTGTTTTGAATGTGGTATCTGTCTGTTGAGTTGATGTACCCGACTGGGAAGAGGACTTTAAAATAAACTCTTCGGAAGTGTATTGGAACAGTTTCTGGAAATCCTGCTCTGGTATTTTTCCTTCATAATACAAGCGTCGCAGGTAACGTTGAGCAGTCTGTCGATCCTGATTGAATGCCGGTTCCAGCGGAGACTCAGCAGGGGGAGCGATACGTGCTTCATCGCTGATTGTATTGAGCAGTGAGGAGGCTCTGAGGAGAGAAGCGATAAAAACCCAGATACCATGCCCCAGCACTGTGATGATTATCAAAAAGATCATCAAACCAATTAATATGCTGATGAAGGCGATACCAGACATGCTGCTGCTTTCTAAAGATGATAACCATCATGAATCATCGGAGTCACACATATTCAAACAGGCGTCAGGTTTTCCAATATATCACTTTCCATCTATGGATTTGTCTGAAAAATATAAATTTGTCTGTTCTAACGTACCGGCAGCTAAAAGCTTATGTTCTTTCAGGCTGTCTGAATACGGAAATTAGAACACGGAGATTCTTGTCCCCTCATCCAGGATGCGTACCGGTTGTGGGGTTTGCAGCAGTTTTCCCCACTTACGTCTGGTGGAAGGCGTTAATTGTGTCACGGCATAGAATGAGTCGAGCCAGTGATAACGGGCGGTCATCCCACTCAGTTCCGGTAGACCCCATTGGGTGAGAATCGTTTTCCAGAGTCGGGCTCGCTGAGAGTAACGATAGTGGATCGGATCGAATCCGTACCATTCCTGTGGTGCTGGTACAACTGAGATCTGGCTCTGGTCTGCCAGCGCAGTCAGGCTCTGATTCAAATCGCGTACTTTGCTTTTGAGGTCAGCCAGTGATGCGGGATTTTTGGGAAAAAACATTCTTCGCGTCAGTTCAAATCGCCAGGAAGAGAGTCGTGCGAGACTTGCTTCCGGCAACAGGGTGATGGTGATCTGTGCCTGACGGTTTGACAGCTGATAAATACAATGTTCCACCCAGCTCAGGATTGTTTCAGTCGACTGGCCGTAAATCAGGTCGTTGCCAATATCAGTCAATAAAGCCAGGGGTGTGGTATTGCCAGCCTGTGCGGCGGGAAAGGCATCCCAGAGTTCACAGCGGGTGATACCAGGTAAAGCACGGTAAAGAACACGACTCCAGTTGCCATAGGATCGTCCGTGTCCCATCGCAGTATAAATATCTAAGGGAGATTTCAGGGAAGATTGTAACAGCCGCAGGATGAGTGGAAAATCGCGTGTCAGGTTACTTGCCCCGAGTAAAATGATCGGAGGGCTGGGGTGGGAAATCTCACATGATTCAGAAAGAGGCATTTCCGGTTGATACCTGTGGTGCGTAAGAAATCTGTATATTCAGGGGCAGAAAGTTATTTTAATAGATTCTGTTTGTTCGGATAGACTGATTGCCATTATTGGGAACTCAAGTGATTCCTGGGCAAATAAAAAAGCGACACTGCATTAACAGTGTCGCTTCAGGTAAATCAATTCTCAGAGGGCTGACGAACAGACTATTCTTCGTCGGAATCTTCTGGTTCTTCCTCTGCTGCAGAAGCCGCAAAGCTCGAACACACTGAACGGGCCACAGCAGAAATTTTGTTTTCTTCCTGTGGTTTCATTTTGACATCGGTGTATTCTGCTTTTTCCAGAATGACATCGACGGCTTTTCGTTCACGTAACTGTGCTTCCAGGTTTTCAATCATGCCGGACTTGACCATACGAGCTCGAATCCGACGTGGGCTTTCACCCTGCTGCATTGCCATGTAGTAAATTTCCATGTCAATTTCGGAAGGCTGAACTTCAAGATTTTCTGTCGTCGCAATTTTGTCGAGAACAAAGTGTTCCTTCAGGGCCTGGCGGGTTGAAGAAATGGCCTTCTGTCGCAATTCATTCTCGCGAGCCTGGATATCCTGGCGGGAAAATCCTGCCTGCTGCATTTCCAAGATTTCACGACGCAGTGCATTTTCAACCTGTTTGGAAACAAGAGTTTCCGGCAGGTCCCAGTCAGCAGATTCTGTGATTTTGTCCAGAACCTGAGAACGGGTTGACTGACGCTGTTCGTAAGTCAGCTGGCGTTCCAGAATATTTTTGACTTCTTCCCGCAACTCTTCTTCAGACTCGGCACCAATCCGTTCCAGCAATTCTTCGTTGATTTCCGGAGCCTGGATGAACTTCACACTCTTAACGGTAAACAGAGCTTTTACTTTTTCGCCTCGCATCTCGATCTGATCTGCTTCGCCGGAAACTTCTACTTCGGTTTCACGGGTGTCGCCGGTCTTGACATCAGCCATTAGTTCACCAAAGTTGGTGATTTCCGCGTCTCGCAGTCGTAATACAGGTCGCAGAGGCACAACCAGCTCGGCAATTTCGCTGAGGTGTTTTCCATCGTGTTCAAATTTGATGGACAGCTCAAGGTAGTCTTCTTTTTCTGCGGTACCTTTTCGTTCTTCCATTTCGCCGTATTGACCGAGGAATCGAGTCAGGTACTCGTCAACGTCTTTATCTGCAATCTCGCGTGAGGGACGTTCCAGTTTCAGACCTTTGTATTCCGGAAGTTTGAAATCGGGGCGAACTTCGACTTCAAATTCGAAAGTGAATTCGCCTTCTTCGGGGATCTCAAGGCTCTCGATGTCGATGGTTGGTTCATTGATCGGGTCAAGATCATTGTCTTCAGCAATCAATTCCAGGCTTTCCATCAAGACACGTTGCTTAACCTGATCAGAAAGTTCCTGTCGAAAGCGTTTCTCAATCAACTTGGTTGGCACATGCCCTACACGGAAACCGGGTACCGTTGCCTGATCACCCAACTCGGAGACGGACTCGGAGTAGAAATGGTCGATGTCAGCGCGGGGAACCGTTACGGTTACATGTTTTTTACAGGGACCGACCTCATCGATTTTGGCGGTCACGGACATCTTGTACTCGCCATCCGTTGAGACGGTTTCATCTGTTGTTGCGAGTTCGTCAGACACGGTCCAATCCTTTTCTTTTACTTATGTGTTGGAAACAGCAATGGGGCATTACCAAAAATCGGCACTCAATATCTGAGGGTGGCAGCAGCCAGCTGCAACGTTGCATATTGGGTGATACTACTTAAAGTATGAAAAGCCCCGCATTCAATAAGATGGGGGCTCGGTTTCTATCCCTGAGATTCTGTATGCGAAAAAAAAGAGCGGGTGAAGGGATTTGAACCCTCGACAGCCACGTTGGCAACGTGGTGCTCTACCACTGAGCTACACCCGCGAGTCAGCCTGTACCTGTCCTTTAGTGATGATGTCACCATTGGATTCAGTACTTGCTTCCTGTGCCTCAGATTATGTCTTCTTATTCGCTGAGGTCAAGAGTACGAGCGGAAGTAAATCGTGGATATCAGACACTTTTTTGATTTTATGCAGCGAAATGATGCACACTTTGGTCTATTCAATCAGACTCTGACAATTGAATTAATTATGCCGACGTGCCTCACAGTACAGAGCAGACAGTTGATTCCCCTGTTGCCGAATCTCCACGTGTTGTTTTGAGACATCTTTGCGCTAACTTAAAAACTTTCAACAGGTTACGTGATATTAACCGACTGGTGCTCCGGGC
>NZ_CAXAVM010000033.1:0-46065 GCF_963972345.1 uncultured Gimesia sp.
ACGGATGTGACGACCCCATTGGATACACGGGTACTGCGTCAGTTAGAGTTGCTGCGAGTACCAGTAAATTCACTGGGATCCGCGCTGCAGGATCGGATGCGTGATGCACAGCGCAGGTGAGATGTTGAAGTCGAATACGAGCATGTTTTCCGCAGCAGTTCGACGCGGAAAAGAGAGCGTCTATCAGAGTCACTGAGAGTTCAGGGACAGATAGACCATTGAGTGAGAGAGCAGAAACAGGGAAATCACAAACCCTGTAAAAACAGGCTAAAATTCACGCCGAACTTAACATAACGGACATTATCGGACGTTCGTTGTGGGGTACTTTATTAAGCTTTCTCTCTCTGGTATCTCTTTCACAGCCGGCAAGTGCGGTGTTGAAATCAGGAGCTGACGGGCTCAGTTTGCCCTGTCTCGTGGAACATGCCGATCTTGCGAAACTTCTCGTAGCGCTGGTCGACGAGCTGGTCTTTGGGAATGCTCATCAGCTGCTTGAGGTTGGCGGACAGTGATGCCTTTAATGAGGTCGCCATCTGGCGATGATCTCGATGGGCGCCTCCCAGTGGTTCCGGGATGACTTCATCGATGATGCCCAGTTCGAGCAGATTCTTGCTGGTGAATTTGAGCGCGTTGGCAGCCTCGTTGGCGAACTTGACATCCTTCCATAAGATGCCTGCACAACCCTCGGGGGTGATCACTGAATAATAAGCGTACTGCAGTACCGAGATGTGGTCACCCACGCCGATGCCGATTGCTCCCCCGGAACCTCCCTCGCCAATCACGACGCAGACGATGGGAGTCTTCAGGAGCGACATTTCTCTGAGGTTGATCGCAATGTTGTAAGAGATTCCCTGTTCTTCCGCCTTGATGCCCGGGTAAGCGCCGGGAGTGTCAATCAGGCAGATGATGGGGATCCCGAATTTTTCCGCCATCTTCATTTTGGAAAGGGCCTTGCGGTAGCCTTCCGGATGAGCACAGCCGTAATAGCATTCAGTCCGCTCTTTTAAAGTGCGTCCTTTCTGCTGTCCGACAAACATGACTTTCTGCCCGTCCAGTTTGGCGAGGCCAGTCAGAATGGCACGGTCATCACCGATGGCTTTGTCGCCATGCAGTTCCACGAATTCATCAAATACCAGTTCCAGGTAATCGAGTGTCTGAGGTCGTTCGGCATGACGGGCGACCTTGACCGTATCCCAGGCATCCAGGTTCTCAAAGATCTCACGCTTCATGCGCGTGATTTCCAGTCGCATGTTACGAATGGCATCTTTGGTATTGGGTGTGGGATTGGGTTCCTGCTCGATTTTCTTGAGCTGTTCTTCCAGTTCGTAGATGGGACGTTCGAATGGAAGCTGATTGATAGCAGACATAGTATTTGAGACCACGTATTAGAATGAAAGTGTCATAGTTAAAGATGGCAGCCAGTTTAACAGATGCAAGTAATTCCTGGAAGATTTTATGGATTTAGATCACATCCGGCAATTCATCCATGAAGGGAAGATCGTCATCATTTTTGTTTTTTTGCTTCTGCTCTTCTTTTTTGGGAGGTTCCGGCTGATTTTGAGGTGGTTTGGAAGCCTGTTGTGGCGCCTGTGGCTGCGGAGGAGCATTCGCAGCAGGAGGTTGCCGGGCTGGCTGTTGCGCCGGCGGTTGCTGCTGCTGTGGAGGCTGCTGACCAGGTGGCTGTTGTTGTTGTGGCGGGTAGGGTTGCTGCGGGTACTGCTGCGGTGGATACGGTTGCTGTGGATATCCCTGCGGCGGTGGATAGCTGCCGGGAGGCATGGCTTGCCCCTGGTACTGAGGCGGATACATCGGTTGCTGATATTGCGGCGGGTACATGGGCTGCTGGTACTGAGGCGGGTACATCGGCTGAGACGGCTGTTGCGGCTGCTGCTGTGGTTTTTTCTCGGGTTCCGGTTTAGGCTTGGGTTTGGCGTTGGCTTTGCGGTCAGCCATCAACTGTTTGGCCAGTTCCGGGTTTTCTTTGACCAGTTCAGAGAGCCGCGCGTCCGCACGACTGTCGAGACGTTTCTCCTTCATCGACTCTTTTTCCGCTGCGTCTGCGTCCGCTTTTTCCTGTGCAATGAGTTCAGAAATTTCTGCTTTGAACATCTTCAGGTTTCGAATGGTGGAAACCACCTCTTCCATGGATGCGTAACGTTTCTCCGGTTTCTTGGCCAGCATCTTCAGAATGAACTCATCCATTTCCGGTGTAACGTTGGGATTGATGCTGGATGCGTACGGCGGTTTTTCTGAAATATGCTTTAACAGAACTTCCTTGGGGTTCTCTCCATGGAACGGGGTTTTGCCGGTCAGGATTTCGAAGATCGTGATTCCCAGGCTGTAGATGTCAGCCCCGGGGCCCAGCGGTTCTTTTTTGATGGTTTCCGGAGCAATATACGAGCGGGTCCCCTGTACTGTTTTGGGTTTTCCGAACAGTTTTCCCAGTCCTTTGGCGACGGGAACTGCCAGGCCGAAGTCGATGATTTTGACTTCAGAACTTTTGCTGATCAGAATATTTTCCGGCTTGATATCTTTATGAACCCAGCCTTTTTCGTGCATGTGCCCCAGTGCCATTGCCGTCGATTCGATCAGCTTGCGGAGCCGGGACTGAACGCTCTGGCGATCCGATGTAATCTGCGATCGCAAATTAGGTGCGCGAAAGTAATCCATCAGCAGATAGATGTTTTTTTTGTTTTTGACAAACTTATGCAGATGGATGAGATTGGGATGATCGAGTGCCGCTGCCACCTTTGCTTCCAGTTTCATGGTCGCAACGATTTCCGGATTTTTCATGGGTTCGGGAAGCAGGCGTTTCATGACGAAAGTGTTGGAGCCCCCCTGTTCTTTCACTTCCCAGATCTGGGTTGTGGACCCATCTACGATGAGATTCACCAGCTCGTATTCGTCAACAATATTATCTGCTTCTGTAGTTTCTGTTTCAGCCACTGCGCAACCTCTTGCTGTTATGTGATTCGACGAAGATTCGTCAGACATCATTGTAGCCAAAGACAATGATCTGCCAAAACCCGAATTCCCTCAGGAACTCAAATCGGGCTGCTGAATCGATGGAATCAGACGGGACTTTGCTTCGCATAATATAGTGTAACGAGCCAGATTACCCAACGAAACAATGGATTCTAAAAGCTGACCTTTTTTTCAGGTGGTTTTGAGGGCTGGCTGCCCGGGGCTGCCGCGGGTGTGTCCTGCGTTTTTCCTGCTGTGAGCCGGGGTTGTACCTGTGTTCCGTCTGTCAGGGGTTGCGAGGTGCTGACGATAATTTCATCATCTTTATTAAACGGTGCAGAGACAAACAGGCGTTCCGGGCCGATCTGCCCCAGGATCTGTGGAGTCAGGTCTCTGATCACATTTTCACGCACGATCTGAATTTTTCGTATCCCTTCCGGCGTATTGGTGACAGAGACAGTCGGGACTTCTGCGATCGGATAACGTGGAATCAGCTCCACGCTGACAGACTGTCCGGGTTTAAACTGGGCATTTTTGTTCTCCAGGATCACGACTGCGGAAGTGATGGACTTGGCCAGAGCGCGGAGTTTTTCAAACCGGGGATCCAGGGGCAGAACCTGGTCCACGGTCGCCTGGGTGGCCTGTTCTTCCACGTTCAGATTGATGCGGGCTCCTTTCTGGGCCTGTTCGCGCGGCAGAGGGACTTCCACCTGCAGGGATGTCGTATCCCCCAGTTCAACCAGGGGCTCCCCTGCTCTGACGAATTCACCGGGAGCCGTCAGGATGCGAAAGATCTGTCCTTCAAAGGGGGCGCGAATGATTGTCTGTTCCATGCGAATGTTGGCGAGTTTCAGATCTGCTTCCGCCAAAGCCACGCTTGCTTTTGCGACAGCCGCGGCTTTCCCCGTTGCATTCTTCTGTTCTTCACGGGCCACTTCCAGGGCGGCTTCCGCTCGATCCAGCTCTGCCTGGGGAATCGCAGGATCCAGGCGAACTACCACTGCTTTGGCAGTCGGCTTATCTCCGGGTTTGACTTCCACGGTGTGAATGATGCCATCTCGAGGCGCGGCGATGGTCAGCGAGCGTAACGGTTTCAGATTGAGGGGAACATAGTAATCCCGCGGATGTCTGAGAGTGATTGCTTCACGCTGAATGGAAACCGTTTGAGGTTCGCCGGTCTTCTCCTGGGAGAAAGCGGCAGCTGGTATTCCGCAGGCGAGGAGTACTAGTCCAAGTGCGCTTCGAATCAAAATCAACTGCGGGAATCTGGTTTGCCGGTCCTGCAAGGGCTTGGTCATTGTGGCGCTTTCAAATACGGAACAGGTCACACTTAAGAAGAACTCCTTCTCAGATTCTCGCTGACCGGTTGCGCAGTTTCAAGCAGTGTTTGCCGATCTTTCACGGATTTCCCAGAAGATGTGAGTGAAAATTTCGAACCAGCTGACGGCCGATTACTGGCAGAACACCCAGCCACGCAGCTTGACGCAGCAGGCCGACGTGCAGCTTTTCGTATCCACCCAGAGCTGATGGCACCAGTTACGTGGCTTTTCTGCCACGAGTGGTGGTCGTTCCAGTTCGAAGGTAATGGAGGGGGAATAACGATCCGCCTGCACAATCCCCGTGACCAGGGAGGCAGGAGAAACTTTCGCTGGTGCCTGTGCCTTCATCAGGTGACAGGCGGAAAGGGCATCAATGGCGTATTCGGCGCAGTGAATCCCCCGGGCGCGTCCCCCGGTCAGGTGATGACGGATTGAGTAGGGAGTTCCCAGCTTCTTATCCAGATAGCGCTCGTATCGCGCCGTCATCGTGGGATTAAAAGCGGCATTGGGTTGAAACACATGAATGGTTGCCGGGCGTTGTGTATTCAGATAGTTTTTCAACGTCAGGCAACGGGCCCCGACTCCGTTCATACTGTCGTAGACCAGCGGTTCGCCATTTCGCATCACGATCATGGCCACATGGGTATACGCGCTTTGCGTATAAATTCGAACGGCGAGGCAATCGCCTTTACTGAACAACAGGGTTCCCGTCTGAACACGGGAATTGAGTGAGTCGGCCAGTTGGTCGAAAGTCGAAAAGTTAGAAGTCATCTGTGGTATTGCAGCCTCGATTGGCTGTTCATTCCTTTGGGTATCCTGTGGTGTCGCTGCGAGGAACGCAATTGACAGGAATAATGACATAACCGCCTCCGTCTGAAAAGAGCAATCTGTTTTCCGCCTGACCGCGCTGTTCCCGGTCCGTTTCAGGCTGTTTCAGTGCTATAAAACGATGTTTTCACATCCGTTCTTCGTTGTCAACGAGGATTTATTGGGAAAAGATCAGAAAAAAGTGGAATCGAAACTCTTCCCGGCGGGATTGAGTCTGGTGAAATGGCAGACCGAACCCACGCTGGAAATGGTCTGCCTGACACACGGGAGAATGCGCAGCAGGAAAAGAATCGCGCCATGGGCTGCCTGGAAAGCGGCGTCTTATTCCGGTTTTCGGGCGGTGAGCATGAAATGATGGACTGCGCCATCAATGGCGACATCAGTGAACAAATCGAGCAGGCGGTGCGCATACCACTGATACTGCTTGGTGGAAAACTGCAGAAGTCCCCCCGGCTTCAAGGCCCGCAGGCACATCTGCAAAAAGGCCTCCCCCTGCTCTTCGCTGCTGAAATAAGATTTGTTGGTCAACAGGTAATCATAGCTTTCGGGCATGAATCCTTCGTCGAGCGCAGCCAGCTTGACGGAGACATTCGAAAGTTGGTTCTTCTCGATCCCCTGCTCTGTGCATTTGACTGCCCGGGCATTGCTGTCGAAGGCATGAATCTGAGATCCCGGACAACGTGTGGCTGCCACAAACGAGACAATCCCGGAACCACATTCCAGATTCAGGATGGAGGATTCATCGGAGAGTTCCATCAGATTGATCAGCGCACGCGCACTCTGGTTTGGTCGACGATGACTGAACACGCCTGGCAGCGTATAGGCATAAAGCAACTGTTCGCCTTCGCGCATGGCCGACTCATCCTGCAGGCATTTTTTTTCCGGAAGAGGCTGCGATCGTCTGCCCTGGTAAACGATGCCTGCATCAGAAACGATGCGCGTGACTTTAGGGAACAGCGACTGCAGAAATTTATGATATTCATAATCTTTGGTGCGTGAAGAAGCGATCGTCAAAGTACCGCCCTCCTGAAGCGAGCAGGCTGCCGAAAGTGTCAGTTCGCGCACCAGTTCATCAGAAAACTGTTCTGAGAGAGGTAACAACACGGCTTCATAGTCACCTGCCGGAAATTCACTGTCGCAGATCGTATTCCAGGCAGGTGCCTCCTCCTGCTCTTCCTGCAGGAGACTGCATTTATGATGGATCCGTTGTTCGATCGTTTTATCGAAACTGAAGCAGTCGACCCGGTCTGCTGCGGTGACACGCTTCATCAGGGCCGTCGTGAGTGGATACAGATTGGACTGGAAACAGAGCGTCTGCGTAGAACTCCAGTCTGCGGGCAGGAAATCCAGCAGCAGCTGTTCGGGCGGAGGTGCCTGTCTTTTCAGGCGTTGTTTTTTTTTCGATTTACGTGACATGATAGTTTCATTTTCAGAATGTCAGCTGCATGGAGTTTAGTCTGATCTGCGGAGGTCCCGTTTACAGTACCCGGCAGATAAAGCATTTTAAATATTGATTTTCAGGACAGCTGGGTGAGACGGGGTGGTCGGCCGGCTGGCTGCGCTGTTCCAGAATCTGCATGTGCCGCCCGGTGTGCTGAGATACCGATGCCAGCATCTGTTGAAATTCGACCTGGCTGATCAGCCCCGAACAACTGCAGGTGATCAGGATACCTCCCGGTTTCAAAACATCAAATGCCAGGCGATTGAGACTGAAATAACCTTTCAGCGCCTGCTTAACTCCGCTGCGATGCCGGGCCATTTTGGGGGGATCGAGGATGATCGAATCGAATTGCTCCCCTTCTGCTTTAAACTGTTCCAGAACCGCGTAAGCTTTACCGGTCTGAAATCGAATGCGATTTCCAATGCCATTGAGTTCGGCGTTGGCGGTCGCCTGGTCGATGGCAGACTGCGAGGAGTCGTAAGACAAGACAGATTGTGCCTGTCCGTGGATAATGGCGTTCAAAGCGAAAGCGCCGGTGTAACAGTGCAGTTCCAGTGTGCGATGATTTTTAAGATAGCGGGCGGCGGCAAGACGGTTTTCCCGCTGGTCCAGATAAAAACCGGTTTTCTGACCGGTGACCATGCTCATGCCGTAGCGGATGCCGTTCTCTTCCAGGAAGAAGTGAGCCGGCGGTTCTTCACCATCCAGAAGCTGATCAGAAATTTCCAGCCCTTCGGCTTCCCGCATCCCTTTTTCGGTTCTCAGCCAGATCCCTTTCGCGGGAAATCGTGCTTTGAGGAATCCAATGATCAGATCCTGTTTCTGCGAGAGTGCCAGGCTGGAAAACTGCACCAGAAACCAGGCACCATAGCGATCAATGGTGAGTCCTGAAAGCTGATCGGACTCACTGAAGACCAGGCGGCACCCCGATGTTTCAAAGTTCTCGAGCAGTCCGACTTCTTCCCTCAGCGTCACAGCCTGTTCCAGCCGACTGGTCCAGAGCGAGTCGTCCAGTGTTTCTGTCTCAGCCCACGAATACAGGCGGACGCGAATATTGCTGTTGGGGTTATACAGTCCATGGGCGATAAATTCGCCTTTGTCGGAAAGCAGGATGACTTCATCACCGGTATTGGGGTTCCCTTCAATACGGGAAATGGCGCCGGCGAAGACCCAGGGATGTCGTCCAAAGAATGGCAGGGCGCGTCGCGGCTTCAGGACCACGCGTGGAGTTGGTCTGGTATCGGTGGCGACCTGATCGTCGCTGACCGAGGGGTGTGAATCACTCATGAGAGTTTTCTAATCAAAGGGTCGCAGGATCGTCAGTGTCCTGCAGACAAGAACAGCGAGGCTCAGGGGCAGACGTTGCCGGGACTGAGCAGAATTTTGAAGTTGGTGCAGACTGAAACTCTTTCCTGTCGGAAAGTGGCCTGGCACTCTATTTATGATTCGCTGGAAGTAGAGCGGGTTGTGCCTTCCACTTCAGCGAGATAAGCCAGCAGTCGATCGCGCTCATGCGTCAGGTGTCTGACACGTAACAGAGAGCGGACGCGGGTCGTTAATTCGATTCGATTGACGGGTTTTGTCAGAAAGTCATCGCAGCCGGCCTGAACCGACTTCTCAATGTCACCCATTTCGTTCAACGCGGTGATCACCAGGATCGGGATCTCTTTCGTTTCAGTACTCTGTTTGAGCTGGGCACATACTTCGTACCCACTCAATTTCGGCATCATGATGTCCAGCAGGATCAGGTCGGGGTCTATTTCGGCAACCTTTTCCAGGGTCTCTTTTCCATCATAGGCCATAAACGTTTCATAGCCTTCGTCCAGCAGATAAGCGTCCAGGAGTTCGCAGTTCTGATGGTTGTCATCTGCGATGAGTATTTTTGAATTCTTCAAAGAGATTTCAGACGACATGGTCTTTTGCCTAAAGTTTTAATGGGATTAAATTCTGACCCGGGTAGTCGAATTAAAGTCGGGAATTGTGTCTGCTGGATGTAATTTATCTCATTTATGGTTGAATCACAACAACCGATAAACCGTTTTTTACAGGCAGTGCACCGTTTTTCCTCGGGTATCCGCTCAAAACAGAGTCAGGCACATTTGCACTGACCACCGCATCCGGTCGATTCGCTGTTGGATTCACTGTTCGATTTCTGGCGTTTGCACCCGCAACTCTGCTTGTTGCAGCCACACCCTGAGGAAGCGACAGGAGCAATCGTAACCGGGGAAGCCACGATCAAACGTCGCAGCAGAACTTCGTTAATCCGGCCCCGGAAGCGGATTTTTCCATCGATTGCCACGACAGGTACGCAGGTTCCGAACCTGGCGACCAGCCCGGGATCACTGTAGATATCCACAAATTCGATTCCAGGCAGGTAGGCAGTGTAGTCTTCCAGAATTTCCGCTGCTTCTTCGCAGAGCGGACAGTTTTCTTTGGTATATACAGTAAGAGTTTCGAAGCGCTGGCCTGGTTCTTCCGGCATCCAGTCCTCTTTTTGAGGCAGTTGACGTTTTCGTTCGCTGTCTCTCATTTCGGTGCTGGAAACCTGTTTCAGGATGGCAATCCCGCCCCCTGTCATACAGAGGGCCAGTAATTTCCAGATCGAAGGGCTCTGATACCAGGATCGAGGCATGTTGAACGGGAGCCATTCCGTGCCTGTCAGTGAAAGGGCAAGGATTCCTAAACCCATAAATAACATTGAGTTACCTAGGAAAGGAAGTCCGTGTGGAAGCTCTTCTTTGTGTGTCATTGTGCTCATGTACAAGATCCTGCCTGCATCTATCAATTATTTCACCAGTCAATCCCCGGTCGCTGATTGATACTTTATTAATCGAATATTGACCGCGAATATTATAGTCAATTGCCGGGCTTTTTGAATCTCTGACCGGTTTTATCAAAATATTCCCCCAGGAGAGAGGCTTATCTACGTAAATTGAAATAGTGTTCATAAAAATACAATCCAGGCAGGTACCGGGAGAGGAACGAGCGTAGAACACCCTTTTCGGGGATTCGGTAGAATCCTTAAACCAATACTGGTCAGTCATTAAATCGGATGCTAGAGTGTTACTATTACCTTACGGAATAAAGAGATTCATCGCAGGACATGTTGAGCGAATTGGTAAAGAATGGCAGGCAAACTAACGGCCGAGGCGTTTTTAAACCTGGTTAAACAAAGCGGTTTGGTTTCGGTCGATCAGCTGAAGAAGCTTCTTTCCGAATATCAGGAAAAAGGGGTCAAGCTGGGGGAACCTGCCGAGGTCGCCGACAAGCTGATTGAGCGGTCCCTGCTGACACGCTGGCAGGCCAACAAGTTGCTTCAGGGCAAGCACAAAGGTTTTTTCCTGGGGAAATACCGTCTGCTGGACCTGGTTGGCAAAGGTGGCATGAGCTCGGTCTACCTGGCAGAACATGTCCTGATGCGGCGGCGCTGTGCTATTAAGGTGCTCCCCTCGAAACGGGTGAATGACGCCTCTTATCTCGCCCGCTTTCATCGCGAAGCCCAGGCGGTTGCCTCTCTGGATCATATTAACATCGTCCGCGCTTACGATGTGGACCATGAAAAAGAAAATGAAGCAGAAATTCATTTTCTGGTCATGGAATATGTAGACGGACAGGATCTGCAGGAAGTCGTTACGAAAAACGGTGTGCTGGATATTCGTGATGCTGTCAATTATATCCGCCAGGCTGCAAAGGGGCTGGCACATGCCCACGAAGCAGATATGGTGCACCGTGACGTCAAGCCGGGCAACCTGCTGGTCGATTCTAAAGGCGTTGTCAAAATTCTTGACCTGGGACTGGCCCGTTTTTTTCAGGAAGGCGAAGACAAGTCCCTGACCATCGCGCATGATGAGAAGGTCCTGGGGACGGCAGATTATCTGGCGCCCGAACAGGCGATTGACAGTCACCAGGTCGATTCCCGAGCCGACATCTACAGCCTGGGTTGTACCATGTACTTCCTGTTAACCGGGCACCCCCCCTTCACCGAAGGCTCACTGGCACAGCGGTTGATGGCACATCAGCATAAAATTCCACCTGCCGTCACCGTCGATCGGCCTGATACTCCACCGGAAATCGTAGAGATTCTGGAAAAGATGATGGCGAAGGACCGGGAAGACCGGTACCAGACCATGGATGAGACGGCGGAAGTATTGTACGACTGGCTGCAGAACAATACCGATGAAGAGTGGCGCAGCAACAATATCAGCAGTGGACTGGGATCAGGAGTCGGGTTGGCACAAAGTGGCTCCGGTGAGCAGGACCAGCAGAAAAAGAATCCGGAACTGGCGGCGTTTCTCTCAAACCTGAAAGAAGAATCCGGCATCCAGAAAAAGACCACTCCTTCTGAAGAGCACGAAAAAAAAAGCAGCCCCCGCCTGGAACCGACTGTGAAACCATCGTCCGATGTGCATGATTCTTCGGTCGTAAAGCAGGACAAAATCAGTACCGCCTCCACGCGGATCGGCAGTGCTTCCGATGCACTCAAGAAAACCGAACCCAAGCCCCCTGCTCCCACAGCCAAACCTGTCGCAAAGCCGGTTGCCAAACCGGTGGCGAAGCCCGTGGCGAAACCGGTTGTCAAACGTCCTGTGAAAAAACCGGTGCCGCTGGCGGAAGCCTTACCCGGGGATTCGGCTGTCATGGAAGCGGAGCCGGATGAAATGGAAGCAGAAGTCGTCGAAGAGGCTGCTCCCGCTCTCGGATCGATTACCAGCCAGAAGTGGTTTATCCCGGCCCTCAGCGGAGGCATCGGTCTCTTGCTGATTGTGCTTGTCGTGATGTTTGTGTTATCAGGTGAGGAACCTGAGACACCCGCGCCTGTCAACCCGGTCCCGGTTGTAAAAAAAACCGTGGAACCGGAATCGTTGCCGGACGAGATCAAAGTCGGTCCGCAGGAAACCTATAAAACGATTGCGGCTGCACTCAAAGACATTCAGATCGTCTATGGTAAATCAATTGGAGCCGACAGTAAGCATTACACCATCAAGGTTACTGCCGACCAGGAGTTGAACGAACGGATTGTTATCGATAATTCCAGTTGGAATTATCCGAAAGGGGTTTCGATTATCGCCGAAAGTGGTAAACCGGTCATCCTCGCCCCTGAAGGTCCTGAACCGGTCATTCAACTGCGAGGCATCGAAGGGCTCACGATTGAGGGCTTTCTGATCAAAGCCCAGGGAAAAAAAGTGGCAATTCAGCTGTCCGAATACCTGGTAGGGACACAGTTGAAGAATTTGAAAATCAATGATTTTCAAACAGCAGGCATCTTTGCCACCAGTGTGTCGGGTTTGTCAAACGAACCATTTCTGCTGGAAAACCTCAGCTTCAAGGCGGGAAATCCCCAGGCGGTGGGGATGGATTTCACCGGGGATACGAACAGCAGCATCACTCTGACGAATGTACGTTTCCTGAATGCCATGCGGGTCGGGTTGCAGTTTTCATCGGCGGTCCGTGAAACGCAGGTGAAAGAATCCATCTTCTCGGAGACGAAAACGGGAATCCGCTTTGATTGCCAGGGCTATGAAATCAGCAATCTCAAACTGACAAACAATACTTTTTTCATCGTTGAGACAGGCATTCTCTTTACTACAAAACCGACTCCCGGCAGTGAAGCAATTCAGATTTCGCGGAATCTGTTTTCCACGATCGAAGGGGCTCCTGCAAAAGTTGCACAGGATAATGATCCGCAACTCTGGGCAAAAGCACTGACGGCGCTGGAGAACGATACTTCACGCGCTGCCCCCACTGCCCTGCCTGTTGATGAACTCGACCTGTTTAAAAACAAGGGCAAACAGGGGGATGCGAATCTAAATAACTTCGTATCCACAACACCGGGAGACGAAAAATTCCTGGCACCGGCTGCCGATAATCCTGCCAGTAAAGCCGCTGGTACTCCGGGGGGCATGAAACCCTACATCGGAGCGGTGGCTCCTTAAGAAGTGTCCGCGATCGGGTTGCAGGCAGATCAGCGTCAGCGAGTTTATACCAGACGCAGATCTTCGTAGATGGCCTCGTTGATTTCCCGCGCACGACGTTGATGACGGGGTTCTCCAGGTCTGCCATTCGCTACGACAGCCACTACCAGTTCCCGTTCCGGGTCGGCAAAGGCGATGGAAGACTGCGAACCACCGTGCCCGAAGGATGCTTCGGAAGCGTACTTGCCGAATCCATAAGGGACAGTACCGGCGCCATAACGATTCGAATTGACGATGAACCCCAGGCCGTAATCGACTTTGTGCTGCAGTGTGAGATCAAACTCCCCTTCCCGCTGGCGATCGATCATGGTGTCCACCGTCTGAGGCTCAAACAGGGGAGTTCCCTGGTTGAGCAGGCATTCGTAAAATCGCCCGAGTTCACGAATCGGTCCCCGCGCATTTCCACCGGGTGAAGGCGTGATACAGTGTGCTGCATCATGCAGATCAGTCAGCTGCATTTCCCCTTTTTCACGTTGATAAACATAGGCGATCTGCGCCTGCTCACGCTGATAGACGTCGGCCGGCATGCCCAGCCAGCTGTGAGTCATGTCCAGCGGTTCCAGAATCAGTTCGCGCATCAGTTGGGTGTAGGGTTGTCCTTTGATGCGCTGCAGAATTTCTCCGAGGATGAACCAACTGGAGCTGACATGGTAACCGGCTGTTTTTCCGATCTGCCAGTTCTCTTCCAGTGGTGCCTCGCAGATACGCCGAATCGATTCTTCCCAACTGACATCAGGCCAGCCTGTATCAACGGGACGGAAGCCGGCGGTGTGGTTGAGCAGGTGCAGAATTGTGATCGGCTCTTTGCCTTTGGAACCAAACTCGGGAATGAAGCGGGAAACTCGATCATCCATCTGCAGGTCGCCCTGCTCCCACAGGCGGGCCATCGCCATGGCTGTCAGCGGTTTCCCGGCGGAGAGCCAGAGGTTGAGTGTGTCGGCCGTCATGGGGACACCGGGGCGGGCTTCCCCCATGCCGCCATCAGCGATCACTTCACCCTGCAGTGAAATATAAAGCTGCACTCCTGTATGCAGTTCGTGTTCAATGCCTTCCAGAATCAGCTGGCAGGTGGCAGGCAGACGTTCAGAGAGAGCGGACACATTCAACTCGCATGAATAGTAGAAGGAAAAGGGAAATCAGACTTCGCTTTTAACGGAATCAGGGTTTGAATTCAACTAAAGCTTCGCTTGATCTGCAGGCATTCAGAAGAGTGCAAAACCTGGTGGCAGGCATTTACTGTATTTCGTCGCTGTGCAGATTCCTGAATGAAACGGCTTCTGTTATCATCAGTTGAATATTCGGTAACAGGCGCACGTTGGCGAAATCGTGATGATTTACAGTGTAGTGAAGCAAGAGGCACACCATGAAAATTGCAGCGATCAAAACTTACCCGGTTCGGATTCCCCTTAAGCCCGAACGGCGGATGATTTCGGCTCTGGGAAAACACGAAGTCTCCAACTATCTGCTGTTACGAATTGAGACCGATGCCGGTATCGAAGGAGCCGGTGAAGCAACCGTCCTCTGTCGCTGGAGTGGGGAAACCGTCTGGGGCGCCCAGGCGATTGTTGATCGCGTCTTTACGCCGCTGCTGATTGGTCAGGATCCCTGTGACATTGAAAATATCAATCGGATCCTCGATCGTACTTCCCAGGGAAACTGGTTTGCCAAGTCAGCGATTGAGATGGCCTGCTGGGATATCAAAGGTAAAGCAGCGGGGCAGCCGGTCTATGAACTGCTGGGAGGTGCGGTCCGCAGTCGCTCGATTAAATGCCGCTTTTCCATGGGCGCGTATTCGCTGGAACGGGCCGAACGTCGCACGCAGGAACTGGTGGCGGCAGGCTTCACCACGATCAAAGTCAAAGTGGGGACGAACCTGGATGAAGATGTGGCCCGCGTGAAAATGGTGCGCGAGACGATGGGCCCGGACCTGGAACTGACGATTGACGCCAACGCGGGCTGGGACTCAGCCACCGCAATCGCCGCCATGGAACGCATGAGCGATTATAATGTGGCATTGTTTGAACAGCCCACGCCCCGCGGTGATTTTGCCGCGCTGGCAGAAGTCAGACGGGCGATCCAACCGGAGATCATGGCTGATGACATCTGTTTTGATCTGGCCGACGCCAAAGAATGCATTCGTAACGAAGCGTGTGACGTCATCAACGTCTACCCGGGAAAAAATGGGGGCATCAGCAAGACGGCAGCAATAGTCTCCTATGCTGCCGAACACGGTATTCCCTGCAGTATCGGTTCCAATCTGGAACTGGATATCGCTTCAGCCGCCATGTGTCATGCGGTTGTCGGATGTCCGAATATGAATATCGAGCAATATCCGGGTGATATTCTGGGCCCCGAATATCATGAGATTTCCATCGTCAAGAATCCGTTGAAGATTGAAGGTCCCGTGATTACGATTCCCGATGCACCCGGTCTGGGAATCGAAGTCGACTGGGGTCTTGTCGAAGCGCATGCTGCTGACTGATTCCAATTCAAACTCAAACCAGTCCCCTTTTTAAACCAATACAATTCTTAAATGGAATATTTCAGATGAACGAAAATAGTGTCGCTCTGGTCACAGGATCTGCAACGGGAGTCGGTCGCGCCTGTGCGCTGCGTCTGGCGGAGGAAGGCTTTGATATTGTCGTGAATTATTCACGCAGCCAGGCTGAAGCGGAGGAAACCAAAGCACTCCTCGAAGTAGAAGGCGCCAGCGTACTGCTCATTCAATGTGATGTGAGCGATGACGCTGCTGTGAAACGCATGATTGCTGAAATTGAATCGGAGTGGGGGCGGCTGGATGTACTGGTGAATAATGCGGGAACAACCGAATTCATCGAGCATAAAGATCTGGATGCGCTCAGTGAAGAGATCTGGGATCGCATTCTCAGCGTGAATCTGAAAGGCCCGTTCTTCTGCATTCGTGCCGCGGCACATCTGCTGCGAGAGAGTGAATTTGGTGCCGTGGTGAATGTCAGTTCGACCGCCGGTATTACCGGGGAAGGCTCAAGCGTCGCTTACTGCGCGAGTAAAGGAGGACTGAATACGATGACCAAATCACTGGCGCGGGCGCTGGCCCCGGAAATTCGTGTGAATTCAGTCTGTCCCGGCCCGATTGACAGTCGCTGGCTCAAGCAGGTAATGACCGATGAAGAACTGTCAGAGCGAACAGCCGGTTTTCCCATCCCCCGCCCTGCTCAACCCGATGATATCGCTGATACCGTGTTGTACCTGGCGCTCGGCACTACGCTGACGACCGGTCAGTTACTGGTCGTCGATGGTGGCAGAACCATGTAGGGACGACGTTACTCGGGTTGATTCCAGTAGATTTTAAGGTTGTGTGAATCGCGGCCGGCGGCGACGATGTCGATCCGCCCGTCGCCGTTCAGATCACCCAGTCGCAGGTCTTCGCAGGCCATGCCGTTCTCATCGATCCAGGCCGACTTCCAGACTTTGCCTGCTTCATCGGTGGTCCAGTAGACTTTCACACCCACCTTGTTGTCTTTGTTGGGAGTTCGCCAGCCTGCGACAATTTCCTGTCTGGCGTCACCGAACAGATTCGCCGTGGCGATGGCATGGCCGGCTTTGATGTTGTCGTCCAGAATCTGACGTTTGCTGATTCCCTTGTTTGCGTCATCAGACTGATACAGCACCAGCTTGTCGCCGTGCAGCGGTTCAATGGTGGTGATGAACCGGCTGGAAGAGTCGAGTTGCCCCATGCGGATTTCGCCACTCCCCTCGATCAGCGGGAACTTGGTTTTCTTCCACTGTCCGTCTGCATAAGAGAGCAGCATGGCTCCTTCGCGGCCTGCATACAGAATTTCTTCTGCGGGTGACTGCGGATTCCACTGGACCGGGTCGAGATTATGGGTGACGTGCAGCGTGTCTTCGATAACGGTCTGCTTCCACTGGTCTGCCGGGTTCTTCGGCTTTTCATAGGCGATCAGTTTGACGCCGACGCCCTCTCCCTGTTTGTTCCCTTTACCATGCAGAGGGGAAACGACGAGTACAAAATTATTGTCGGCCAGTTTGACCCACCGCATGCGATGAATGACGGGCTGGTGGGGAAGCGGGATGGCTTTCCAGAGCTGTGTGCGATCGGCGGGGGGCTCAAGATAGAAGACAGCACCGGAATTCACGGTGTCTCCCGGGTTCCATTGCGCGCCGACAGCAACTTCGACTTTTCCGTCGCCGTCAATATCGCGGGCGGCGATACAGACATTGTCGCGTTCTGTCAGATTTTCCGCGATTACATGCCGCTGCCAGGTCGGGTTCTGATACCAGACAATTTCTTTTTTGTCGGCTAACAGAATATCCGGTTTTCCATCGCCGTTGACATCACCAATCGCGGTGCCATAACCGATTTCTACCGTACTGTCGATGGTTTCCGGTTTGAAATTCGGTGTCGCATCATCGGCAAAGCAGACGCTGGTCGAACAGAGGCAGATGGCAATCATGAGGCGCATCATAGGAGAACCTTCTCGGCAGAAACGAGTACAGTTTGGATTGAAAGCACTATTATGATTGAAGCCGATCGGAAGCCGGAATGCAAGGATATTATCGGATTGTGGACTGGTCCTGGATCGAAGGCTTTAGCTGTTATTATCAAAAGCTTCGCCCCGTGTGTCGGTGGGCAAATCGCTGTCAAGTGGCTTAACCAAACAATTGTTTGAGCGGTTCTCCGCCATCAACGATGGGAATCGGTCGATCGAGTGCGTCGGGTAACATCAGGCCGGGATCGATGCCGAGTGCCCAGTAGATGGTCGCAGCCAGGTCTTCGGGGCTGACAGGATGTTCGGCAGGTCTGGAAGCAAGACGATCAGAACTCCCGTAGGTCGTACCTCCCCGAATGCCGGCCCCTGCGACTAACGCCGGGAAAAGCTGACTCCAGTGTCCACGACCCCAGTTGCTGTTGGGTTTGGGGGTGCGGCCCATTTCTCCCATCGCGATCACGAGCGTATCGTCGAGCATGCCTCGTTGATCGAGGTCGGCCAGCAAAGCTGCACAACCCTGATCGAACGTCGGCAGCAGATTGTTTTTGACATCGTCGCTGTTGCGATGTGAATCCCAGCTGTAGCCATCAACGCAATCGTAGTGCACGGTGACAAAGCGTACCCCGGCTTCCACCAGGCGACGGGCCATCAGGCACGATTGACCAAACAGATGCCGACCGTATTTATCGCGAAGCGGTGCCGGTTCGTCTTTGATATCGAGGGCATTGCGGGTGTTGTTGGAAGTTAACAGCGCCAGTGCCCGCTGGCGGAAACGATCGAAAACCTGAGAATCAGCTTTATCGAAATTGCGTTTCATGCCGTCAAAGTGCTCGAGCAGCGCCACGCGTCGGCGGATCGTCTTCAAGGGAACTTCGGGAGCCAGTCCTTCGATTTCAAAACTGAGTTCTTCATCCGTGCAGTCCCGCCAGTACGGGTTGTCGGTGGAATCGCGGCTGTCTACGGTGGTAGAGAGCGGATTATAAGCGCGTCCCAGCCAACCCGCATATTCACCCGGTCGAATATAGCGTCCTCCTGCCTGCAGACGTCCCAGTCGATTGGGGACGACCGAGTAGTTAGGGAGATCGCGTTCCAGTCCGCCAGGAGAATGCTGAGTCAGATATTCCACCACCGAGCCCATGGAAGGCCAGTCTTTGGGGGTGGCATCAAAGCCGGCACCGACGGGAACATGCCAGCGTTTGCCGGTTTGCACATAATGACCGCCACCACTGTGATCATTGAAGGTATGCGTCATGCTGCGGATGACAGAATACTTATCCGAAACCTGAGCCAGGTGTGGCAGATGTTCGCTGATCTGCAGCCCGGGAGTGCGGCAGGCGATGGGTTGAAAGGGACCGCGAATTTCACTGGGTGCTTCGGGTTTCAGGTCGAAGGTTTCCAACTGACTGGGGCCGCCAAACAGAAACAGGAAGATGACGGATTTGGCTTTGCCTCCCTGAAAGGGATTCACAATCTGTTGCTGTTCTGCCTGGAGCATCCGTGGAAGCGAGAGCCCGAGCAGCCCGACCCCGCCGGTTGTCAGCAGTTCGCGGCGTGACATGTTTCCTGAAGATCGCTGTGGGTGGTTCAAAATCGAGAACATGGAACTTTCCTTTCACTCACTACAGGCAGGCGGGTCACCATCATTCCGGAATTACTACTGAGCACATCGGGCGGGAATGTCGGAGTGTTCAAGTGTGCGATTCTAACGATTGATCGACAGTCTGTCTCTATGATATCGAGGTTTTTTTATATGTTTTTAAACCTGCTTAAAAATTAGTCAGATAAGGTGGTATTGCGAAAAAGATTAAGTAGAGTGGAATCTGCCCCGTTGCGCAAACAGGGGCAGATTTCAGCGCGAATTCGATTGGCTTCTATGAATTTCAGGAGATAAAACTGATGCTTTGGATGCGAAAACGGACTGTTTTACTTGTTGTTGTGACTGGTCTATTCAGTCTCCTGAGTCATGGTGATGTGGTGCTGGCAGAAGACTGGCCTCAGTTCCGGGGACCCAACTGCTCGGGAGTGTCCACCGGCAAAAAGCCATTACCTGCGGAGTTTGATGATCAGAAAAATGTGATCTGGTCACAGAAACTGGGTGATGGCATTGGCTGTCCGGTGGTTGCTGCGGGACGTGTCTTTACCTCGGCCATGGTGGGGAAGGATAAAATTGGACTGTATGCCTTCGATGCCGAGACCGGAAAGAAGCTCTGGGAACGTGTCTGGAAAACCGGCGATCTGCTCGAGATTCATAAAACGAACAGCTTCGCTGCGACGACACCTGCCGCAGATGCGGAGCGGGTTTACTTCTACTTCAGCACGCTGGGCATGCTGGCCGTCGATGCCGAAACCGGGGCCGATGTCTGGGAGCAGGAACTGCCGGTCCCCTACTTCGTATTCAAGTGGGGCGCGGGGATGTCTCCCACACTGTATAAAGACCTGGTGCTGTTCTGTCAGGATGATGACCTGGCGCCTGCCTTCTATGCGTTTGATAAAAAGACGGGAAAGATCGTCTGGAAGGATGATCGCAGCGACCAGGCGGTGAACTATTCTCATCCGGTCATCTGTGAGACTGACAAAGGGGATGAGATCGTAGTTGCGGGGACCGGCAAGCTGATCGGCTATGATCCCGCAACCGGCAAGCGACTGTGGACAGCCCAGACCCTGCTGCGAAATATCAAGACCACACCGGTGAGTCATGACGGGGTGATTTATGTCTCACTGCAGAGTGGCGGAATTGCCAACCAGTGGCTGGCTTCGATTGACCGCTGGGAAACCGGCAACAGCGACGGGAAAGTTACGAAAGAGGAAATCCAGGCGTTCGTGGGCAAAACCAAAGTTCCCGAAGCCTTCTACAAAAAGACATTTGATCGCGGCGACTTGAACAAAGATGGCGCGCTGGAAGGCAAAGAACTGGATATTGCTTTCCTGCCACCCGGCAATGAAGCGGGAGCCAAATTTGGCGAAGAGCCGGCCCAGGAATTCATTCTCGCCGTCAAAGGGGGCGGTCGTGGCGATGTGACCAAAACCCATCTGCTCTGGAAGCATCCGACCAAACACACCGATCATATTGTGTCCCCGCTGGTGACTGAAGATCGGATGTTTCTCGTCAAAGGGGGCGGAATCTCGACCTGCTTTGAAGTGGAAAAAGGGAAAAAAGTCTGGGGCCCCAAACGGATTCAGAATGAATGCGAATACTTCGCCTCCCCCATTTATGGCGACGGGAAAATTTATGTCGCCGGCGAGAACGGCAAGATCGTTGTGCTGGAAGATGGCCCCGAACAGAACATCATCGCCAAGAACGATATGGGCGATTCGATTCTGGGCACACCCGCCATTGCCGATGGGCGAATTTTTATTCGTACCCGTGGCAAGCTGATTTGCGTGGGTGAGAAATAACGTTGGATAACCGGGCGTGAACTTTCTTCAATTTGTTGAGCGGGACTGAATTAGATTTGGTCCCGCTTTTTTTAGATTTCCAGTAGTGCTACAGACTCTCTTTTTGCCACCAGGCTTGATATCCACTCCCGGTCTGTTAAGATGCACAATCGATTGTGCAAAGGGGTTGTATGAGTAATTCGTCCAACAAATCGGTCACGTTGAAGGAAGTCGCCGAGGCTGCGGGGGTGAGTGTCTCGACCGCGTCGCGTGCGCTGTCGGGGAAAGCGGAAGCCTGTCGCATCAGCAGTGCGACCGAGCAGTCGGTGCGCGAAGCCGCGAAAAAACTGCAGTTCTCCCCTTCCCTGCTGGCCCGATCCCTGAGATCACAACAGACGAAATTGCTGGGCGTCGTGCTGCCCAATGTCGCGAACCCATTCTTTGCGGCGATTGCCCGGGAGATTACGCTGGCCGCCGAAGCGGACGGGTATTCGGTCCTGTTGACAGACAGCCAGGAGAACGGCGAGACGGAAGCGCGGCTGGTAGAACAGTTGCAGGCCCGCCAGATTGAAGGTCTGGTGGTCTGTCCGGTGGGCATGGATGAGACACATCTCTGCAAGCTTGCAAATCAAAAGCTGCCGCTGGTGCTGGTGGACCGGGGATTTGATAACAGGGACCTGGTGACCGTTACGTCCGATCATCAATCAGGTGCCCGGATTGCGATGAACGAACTCCTGGATGCCGGGCATCGGACGATTGGCATTTTACAGGGCTTACCCGAAACGCTGCCCAACCGCGAGCGGCTCTCCGGTGTGCAGGACTCATTATCAGCGGCAGGTCTGGACTTTGATCCGATGCTGATTGCCGGGCATCACTTCGATGAAGCCTCGGGATATCAGGCGGCCCTGCGTCTGCTGACGACGCGACCGGAGATCACCGCGCTGTTCGCGTTCAGCAATCAGAATGCGTTAGGCGCATTGAGGGCGGCGGCGGAGATGGGACGCGCGATTCCCGACGATCTGTCGTTGATCGCCTTTGATGATTTTCCTTTCGCCGCATACCTGGCTGCGCCGTTGACGTCGGTCAGTCAGGATGTCAGTCAGCTGGGCCAGGTGGCTGCCCAATTATTATTAGAACAGATTCGCAGCAGTGTGCCCCCCGAACAGAAACAGTATCGTATTCCTGTCCAGCTCATGCGGCGTTCTTCGATCAAGAATATCGGGTGAAGCGGGACCATTTTCAGACAGGGAAAAGGATTCAATCCAATGAAACGAACGACTCAGACGCTCACATTTTCCGTCTTTATTTTCTGTGCGGCGATTGCATGGATGGGGGGATCATCTCTGCAGGCCGACGAACCCCGGAGACCGGTTCCTGTCATCTTTGATACGGATATTGGCAACGATGTCGACGATGTGCTGGCATTGGGAATGATTCACGCGCTGGAAGTCCGCGGCGACTGCAGGCTGCTGGCGGTGACGATTACCAAAGACAATCCGCTGGCCGCTTCGTTCACCGATGCGGTAAATACCTTTTATGGCAAAGGCGATATCCCGATCGGGATCTGTCAAAGTGGCGTGACACCACAGCCAGGCAAGTTCAATGTCCTGGCAGAAAAGAAGGACAATGGCAAGCTGCGTTATCCGCATGACCTCAAAGCGCCGCAGCAGATCCCCGATGCCGTGACGGTGCTGCGAACTGCGCTGGCGGGCGCGGAAGATCATTCGGTCGTCATCGCGCAGGTGGGTTTTTCGACCAATCTGGCAAACCTGCTGAAATCGCCGGGGGACAAAATCAGTCCTCTCACAGGCAAAGAACTGGTTAAGCAGAAAGTGAAACTGCTGTCGATGATGGCCGGCGCGTTTGAAAAAATTCCGCACAAGGGAAAACTGGTCGATCATCGTGAATATAACATAATCAAAGACATTCCGGCGGCGCAGAAGCTGGCGCGAGAATGGCCGACGCCGATTGTCTGGAGCGGGTTTGAAATCGGGCTGAATGTCGCCTACCCGCATGAGAGCATTGAAGAAGATTATAACTACACTCCGCATCATCCACTGGCAGAAGCCTACATTCTGTATAACCCTCCGCCGCACGACCGTCCGACATGGGATCTGACCAGTGTGTTGTATGCGGTCTTCCCCCATCGGGGTTATTTTGATCTGTCAGAAACCGGTACGGTGACCGTTCAGCCAGAAGGGCTGACGACGTTCAAGCCGGGAGAGGGTCAGCAGCGATATCTGAAACTGACGGATGCGCAGCGTGTCCGCGTGGTCGAAGCGCTGGTGCAGCTTTCCAGTCAGCCTCCTCAAAAGTAGAACGGCACCTCTGATGAACGAGAAAAGACGCGCCAAAATTGCCGTGCTGGGCTCGATCAATATGGACCTGATGATCCGTTCCGCGAAGCTGCCTCTACCGGGCGAGACGGTGATCGCGGATACCAAAGTCGAGAACCCGGGAGGCAAAGGCGCCAACCAGGCGGTGGCGGCAGCACGGATGGGCGCGGAAGTGACGATGATTGGTTGCGTCGGTGATGATAGTTTCGCCGAGGAACTGGTACAGAATCTGAAAGCAGAAGGCATCGATACCAGGCACGTCACACGCAAACCGAATACGACCAGTGGCGTCGCTGTTGTGATGGTGGAATCGAGTGGCGAGAATGCGATTCTGGTTGTTCCCGGTGCGAATGCGCTGGTGGGACTGACGGAACTGGAGCAGGCGCGGCAGGTGATCTGTGACAGTGATGTCCTGCTGATGCAGCTCGAAGTTCCGGTCGAGACGGTGATCGCGGCAGCGGCAATCGCGCGGGAAGCGGGTGTGCCTGTGATTCTGGACCCGGCCCCTGCTCCGGCAGGTTTTCCTCCCGAACTGCTGAACGTGGATCTGATCTGCCCCAATCAGACTGAGGCAGCAGCACTCCTTGGAAAACCATTGTCTTCGCTCGAAGATGTCATCGCGGCGATGCCCACTCTGGCGGAACAGGGGCCGCGACGGATTCTGGTGACGATGGCCGATCAGGGGGCGGTTCTGTTTGACGGAGAGTCGGTCCAGATCATTCCGCCATTTACAATTCAGGCCATCGATTCGACGGCCGCCGGCGATGCCTTTGCTGCGGGACTGGCGGTGAAACTGGCCGAACAGGCAACATTGTGGGAAGCCGCCCTCTTTGCTTCCGCGGCAGGTGCGATTGCCGCATCGGGAGCCGGTGCGCAAACAGCAATGCCGAACCGCGAACAGATTGAAACACTGATTACGAAACAATAACAGGAGCGCTTCCATGCATGAGTTCAGAAGACGATTGATTTCCGGTCTGCTGTTGTGCGGACTGATTGCAGGCTGCACGTCTCAACCAGAATCACCAGAGCAATCAGCTGAAAAGAATACAGCAGATAAAAAGCCCAAGATTGCACTCATCATGAAATCGCTGGCGAATGATTTCTTTTCGTCGATGGCGAAAGGAGCCGAATCGCACCAGCAGGCGCACAGCGAAGATTATGACCTGGTTGTGAACGGGATCAAAGATGAACGCGATTTGAGCCGCCAGGTGGCGCTGGTTGAAGAGATGGTGTCGAGTGGCGTGGATGCGATCGTGATTGCACCCGCGGATTCGAAAGCGCTGGTGCCGGCGCTGCGGCGGGCGCGGGAAGCGGGTGTGGTGGTCATCAATATTGATAACAAACTCGATTCAGAAATATTGCAGGCGGAAAAGATCTCGATTCCTTTTGTGGGGCCTGATAACAAAGCAGGGGCAAAAAAAGTCGGCGATTATCTCGCGACCAAGCTGAACACCGGCGATGAAGTGATTCTACTGGAAGGAATTCGCACCTCGTTCAACGGGACACAACGGCGGCTTGGTTTTGAAGCAGCGATGACAGCTGCAGGCATTAAGATCGTCGACAGCCAGTCGGCGCAGTGGGAGATGAGTATGGCGAATACGCTGGTCTCATCGATGCTCAGCGAACATCCAAATGTCAAAGCGATTCTGGCGGCGAATGACAGTATGGCGCTGGGAGCTCTGGCAGCGGTCAGAAACAGCGGCAAAGTGGGCGAGGTAGCGATTGTCGGCTTCGATAATATCCCGGCCGTGCAGCAGGCGATTAAGGAAGGCCAGATACTGGCGACTGCGGATCAGCATGGAGGGGAACTGGCCGTGTTTGGCATTGAGCATGCACTGCGTCTGGTTGCCGATCCTGAAGCTAAAGTCGAAGATCGCGAAACGCCTGTCGATCTGATCACGGCTGAGGTTCTGAAATGACGGGCGACACTCGGTCGCTGCTGTTTGAAGCGCGCGGCGTCTGTAAGGACTATGTGGTGCGGGTGCTGGATGAAGCGCGGCTGGAACTGCGCCCGGGTGAAATCCATGCGCTGCTGGGCGCGAACGGAGCCGGGAAAAGTACGCTGTGTAAAATTATCGCGGGACTGACGCCGGCGACAGCGGGGCACATGTTGTTGAACGGTGTCTCCTATGCTCCCGCAGATAAGCGCTTTGCCGAATCGCGGGGCGTGCAGATTGTGCAACAGGAACTGAATCTGATTCCAACGCTTTCTGTTGCAGAGAATCTGCTGTTGGGACGTTATCCGCAGCGCTGGGGCGTCATCAATCGCAGGCGGCTGCATGAGCAGGCACGCGTGGCCCTGGACCGTTTTGGGTTGAATGAGATCAAGACAGATCAGAGTGCCGACAGCCTGGGAGTGGGACAGCAGCAGATGCTGGAGATCGCGGCGGCCCTGGACCGGAAGTGTGAGCTGTTGATTCTGGACGAACCGACGGCGGCGTTGAGCGCCGGTGAAACGGAACGACTGTTTGCGCGGCTGAATGAATTGCGGGCCCGCGGCGTGGGGATCATCTATATCAGTCATCGTCTGGATGAAATCGCGCGGATCGCGGACCGTCTGACTGTATTGCGAGATGGGAAATATGTAAGTACACATGAGGTGAGTGAGTTTCAGCCCATTGAGCGGGTGGTGGATCTGATGACGGGCGAAGTGCAGGCAGTACAGCATGCGCTGCAGGAACATACGAATCACACGACTGAAAAAACGATGTTACGTGTGGAAGGGATGACAGGCGGGCCGGTTCGGGATGTCCGCTTTTCCGTAAAGGCCGGCGAGCGGTATGGGATCGCAGGCCTGGTGGGGGCCGGGCGCACGGAGTTACTGCGGTTGATTTTCGGAGCTGACCGCGCGGAACGAGGCGAACTCTTTCTGCGGGGAGAAGCCACGTCGCGGCGGTTTGCTCATCCGCAGGAAGCAGTGCAAGCAGGACTGGCGATGGTAACCGAAGACCGCAAACAGAACGGGTTGCTGCTCTCACAGTCGATTCGCGTCAATACGACGCTGGCGAGCCTGGATCTGCTGACGGGGATCGCGGGGTTGATTGACCGTCGACGCGAAGTCGCGCTGGTGGAAGGCAAACGCAGACGACTGCAGATTCACGCGCGGGACATTGAACAGAGTGTGGGCACATTGAGCGGCGGTAACCAGCAGAAAGTGGCTGTCGCGAAATGGCTGCTGCAGGATGCGGATCTGTTTCTATTCGATGAGCCGACGCGCGGCATTGATGTGGCCGCACGCAGGAATATTCATCAGTTGTTCGATCAACTGGCAGCAAATGGTAAGGCGCTGGTGATTGTCAGCAGTGATCTGGAAGAACTGTTCGAGACCTGCGACCGGATCGGCGTGATGTCGGCTGGTCGGCTGGTTGCTGAATACACGCGGGAAAACTGGTCGTATGATGCGATCATGCAGGACTGTTTTTCCGGATACTCACAGCAAGCAAAAGAGACTGTTTCAGGATCAAATTTATGAGCGACTCCCCTGCCCCTGTTTCTGAAAAAAATACAGATCAGCCAGCCTCGCTGGTGAGTGGAGTGACCTATTCCGTGTTTCAATACGCGGGACTGCTGGGTGTGCTGGCGCTGCTGGTGCTGATTTTCAGTCTGAGAAGCGAACATTTTCTCTCGCAGCAGACCCTGGTGACGGTAGCGAATAACATCCCCGATCTGCTGGTGATTTCGGTGGGCATGACGCTGGTATTGATTATCGGCGGCATTGATCTCTCGGTTGGTTCGCTGCTGGCGCTGTCATCAGCCATGCTGGGGGTGTGCATGGTCGACTGGGGCTGGTCGCTGTGGTCGGCGGTGCCGGTCTGCCTGGGTATAGGCGCTGTGTGTGGCATGCTGAATGGGGTGATCAGTGTGAAGGCGGGGATACCGTCGTTCATCGTGACGCTGGGCATGCTGGAGATGGCGCGGGGTGGCGCGTATCTGATTACGGATTCACAGACGAAATATATAGGTTCGTCGATTGAATGGATCGGCGTGCCTTTGAAAGGCTTTGTGTTCTCCCCCGCATTCCTGCTGGCGCTGGTGATTGTGGCAGCAGGACAGTATCTGCTGACGCGAACGGTCTTCGGTCGCTATTGTGTGGCGATCGGGACGAATGCGGAAGCGGTGCGGATGTCAGGCATTCGGACGGCCCCCTGCTCGGTCGCGGTGTTTACAATCAGCGGTCTGCTTTGCGGGCTGGCGGGCGTGATGCAGACCTCGCGACTCTCCAGTGCCGACCCGAACGCAGCGGTGGGACTGGAACTCTCAGCCATCGCCGCCTGTGTGATTGGCGGAACGAGCCTGATGGGGGGCCGCGGCTCGGTGATCAATACATTCTTCGGCGTGCTGATCATCGCGGTGCTGCAGACAGGCCTGGCGCAGATCGGGGCCACCGATCCGAGTAAACGTGTGATTACCGGCGCGGTGATTATTATCGCCGTGCTGCTGGACGCGGCGAGGCAACGGTGGAAACGACGGGGGTGAGCAGATTATTCGAGACCACGAAAAGAACGAAATGACACGAAATTTGAGTTGATTCCAGCAAGTCCCAGAACTCAAATGTTTGTGGTGGAAACAGTCGGAATCGGGTACTATAAGGGTGTTTTCATTGTCGCCTTCCCGTGTCACAGAAATCGATGATTCATGGATCTGAAACTCAATCTGCTGGTGTTACGTTGTCGTGGTATAGAAGTGAGCCGGTTCTTTTACGAGCAGTTGGGAATCGAGTTTCAAAAAGAAAAGCATGGTTCCGGCCCGGAACATTATGCGTCTGCGTTTGAAGGAATGGTGTTTGAGCTCTATCCGTTGAAAGAGGATGAACCCGTTGATCGCAGTCGACTGGGCTTTGCTGTCAATCTGGAAACGGATCTGAAAGAAAGTCTGGATGCTGCTGATATTGAAATATTTTCCAGCTATGAATTTGATGGTCGGCTGGTTTTCGTGGTCCAGGATCCAGATGGGCGGAAAGTTGAATTGAGCCAGAGCCAATGATCGGAATATTCGTTGATGAAACTCGAATTCATACATGGTGACATTCTGGATCACCCGGCAGAGGCGCTGGTCTGTTCGGGGAATGTGTATCTGAATATGTCGGGCGGCGTGAACGGTGCGCTGTTGATGCGTGGGGGTGAGGCACTCCAGAGGCAGTTACATCAGTATCTGCAGGATCAGAAATTGAATTTTATTGCGCCTGGATTCGTGATGGAAATCGGACCCGAGCCGTTCGAGTTCAATTCGATTGTCTATTCAGTGGCAGTTGACGGCTGGTATGATTCAAGCATTGAACTGGTGCTGCAGACGCTAACGAGTGCGTTGTCGATCATTGAATTGCATGGTTGTAAGACCGTCAACGTCCCTGCTCTGGCGACTGGTTACGGAAAACTTTCTAAGCCCGATTTCGGAATCGCGTTACGGCGAGCTTTGTCAGAGCGAGGGTGGAACTTTCAATGTATCTATGTCGTAGAACGAAATGCGTATGGGCTGGAGGAAATTGAGGATGGTTATCACAGGATGCTGGGGTGACGACAGGCAGAACGAAATTGCAGCTACCACGAAAAGCACGAAATGACGCGAAAACAGATCCTTTCGGATAGTGATTAGTCCCGGACTTCGATCAGGTGCTGGCCTGCTTGCGGTGGTTGCCGGGGATTGACTGAATTAAGAAGGCCCAGGGCGATTTTGGGCGGGTCAGCCATCACTGCTTCCGGAGGCAGATGTCCGAATCCGGTGACAATCCATATGTCGTCCTGGTCCTTGACCTTTAGTTTCATTGTGGGATGAGCAGTGATTCCCTGCAACAGTTCGCCAGCCAACAGCAGACGATCAGCGGGTTCAGAGTAATATGCAAACACAACTCTGATTTCGGTGAGAGGTTCTGACATATGATGGTACTCAGTCCGTTTCCTGTTAACTCACCCTGCTTTGAAAACCTATTCAAACTTGAACGAATACAAGTCCGCGTCTTTGAGTTTGATTCTTAGTTTGACCGGTTTGCCGGCGAGTTTGCTCACGTCGGTTCCCTGTTTCCAGTGCACTGCGCGGGAGATGGTGTCGCCGAAGAGTTCGCTGCAGTCGGACTCTGTGAAACCGTCGATGGGTTTGCCATCCGGGCTTTGCAGTTCGACTAAGATGCCGCCGGCGGCGGAGGTGGAGAAGTTGAGCTTGAGTTCTTTACCGGTGAAGGTGATGGGTTTGGTGGTGATCTCGGCTCCCTTGAGTGGTGCGTTGATCGAGACGAAGCCGTCAATGCGCATCGTGTAGCGTCTTAGCTGGTTGCTGTTGCCGGTCCAGTAACCTTCGGTGGCGTAGAGGGAAATTTCGTTGGGGGCACCTTCCACATCTGATTTGGTTTCGACCATCTGCCAGCCGATGTATTGATGTCCGTAGGCCCAGGTTCCCTGGCGTTCGATGCCGGGACGCAGGAAGGCTTCGGGCCAGCGTTTGAAATTCACCCCGTCGCGGCTGGTCATGAACAACCCTTCGGTAATCGCCATGCCGTAACGGTCGGAGATGGACGAACGCATTTTGCGATGTTTAAACTCGGGAAGTTGCTCCATCGATTTGGACCAGCCCCGTTCGATGTAGCGTGTGGGAAAGCCGACGAGGATGTGCGGAGCACGGTAGTAGGGTTTGATCTGATTGGTATAGAGCTGCTCGGGAGGCGCATCGCCGTACTTGAGGTCCTGGGGTTTGCTCCAGTGCAGCAGATCTGGTGAGGTCGCGGTGCGGATATCACGCAGGCCGGACGGTTTCCAGTTTTTTTCATCGGTCGTGCCTTTGGTGAAGTAACGCCAGTAGGCGCGGTATTTTTGAATCGTCGGATCCCAGAAGGCGAGGTTTTCCGAATCGAAGGCACCATCGGTGATGACCGGTTTATCCGCAAGGAGTGACCAGTGAATGCCATCGGGGGATTTGAGCACCAGTAAGCCGTGCGGGCCGCGAGAGCGGAGGATGGCTTTAAATTTCGCATCTGCGGGACAGTCGGGATTTTCGTCTTTGAAGACGGCGGGATGCACGGGATCGGGTTTGGTGGACTTCATCCAGTCGCGATACGCTTTGCCGATGACGATGTTATTTTTTTTATCGCCACTGCCCGGCGGAAACGAGAACAGGCCCACGTCAGGGCGTTTCCAGTGAATGCCGTCGTCGCTTTCCGCGTAACAGGTGAAGTTACTGTTGTTGGGGCCGAGTTTTTTTTCCTGCACGTCGAGATGCCAGGCTTTGTAGTACATGCGGTATTTGTCGCCGTCTTTGAAGATACTCTGGTAGCCGCAACCACTCCCTTCCCAGGGCTTGTCGTAAGTGAAGACAATTTCGCGGGGCGTGGGATGATGCAGTTCGAAACGGGCTTCCGGGCTGCGGGATTCGATCAGGGTGTCGTCGACCATGAGTTCCAGTCGGGAGCCGATCTCGACTGGCTCTGCGGCGAACGAGATGTCTGTTGTAAGAAGCAGAAGTGTGAACAGGGCGAAGAGGCACGGGGCTGTCAGTCGTGGCATGTTGTTGTTCCTGGTGCTGGAGTGTGTTGTGAGGAATTTCATTCTAACCAGAATTTCCGTTTGAATGAAAGCCACGGAGCTGATTTCGTCCGATCACCTGTTTTTTTCGACCACGAAAACACGAAATGAGACGAAATCATAAAAAGGTGTGAACCATGATTTAATATCACTTGTCGTATAAAATACACTAAGGTAGAATGTAGTGAATAATATAAAGAATGAGAAAACAGGAATGAGAAAGGATTGTGACTATGAGTAGTCGAACAGGACGTGCGTATCTGGCGAAGACCACGCTGGAAGTCATGGAAGTGGGACAGTATGTAAATCCACGGGGGGAGACAGTAGCGATTACCGCCGAGATGGCGGCCTGCAATGCGGGTTCAGCCTGTTTTGAACCAGAAACGCTGACAGAGATGCGGGATGAAGTACTACGGACGCCTGCTCCGTTTACGGAAACGGCATTCCAACTGGAGAATGAGACCACGTTAGAAGGTGCATGGTCACTGGCGGCAGACGCGACGACTGGCCGGATTGGTGTATTGAATTTTGCTTCTGCGAAAAATCCGGGAGGCGGGTTTCTGGGAGGAAGCCAGGCGCAGGAAGAGAGTCTGGCGCGTAGTTCGGCGCTGTATGCTTCGTTGAATCTGTTTCACAAACAGTACTATGAGACACATCGCAGGTTGCGGAGCGCCTTTTATTCGGATCGCATGATTTACTCCCCTGCCTGTCCGGTGTTTCGGGATGATGCGGGATCGTTTCTGAAATCCAGTTACCAGGTGGATTTTCTGACGAGTGCGGCTCCCAATGCGGGTGCGATTCAGAAGAATGAACCTGTGCATGTGAGTGAGATTCCGCAGGTCTTCATGGCACGCATGGATAAAACGCTTGCGTTGTTTGCTGCGCAGGGTTGTCAGACACTGGTGCTGGGGGCCTGGGGCTGTGGTGTCTTTCGAAATTCTCCTGATCTGGTGGCTCGACTGTTTTCTGAATTCCTGCAATCCGGGGGTCCTTATTTCGGTCGATTCAAACAGATTCGCTTTTCTGTACTTGACCGGAGTGAGGAAAAACCGATATTGAGAGCATTCACAAATTATTTTGCGCGCTCAAGCGTATGATCAGAGCTATGAGGTATGAATGGGCTTCTTTGACAGGTTTAAATCCAAACCAGCGGCCACCACGGTCAGTAGTGCCCACAGTGTGGCACGGATTATGGTGATGCTGGAATGCGATGGCGACCAGGTTTTATTTATTTTGCTGACAGACGACGGCACGATCAACCGGATGGGAACAGGGGCCGAGGACAACCGGGAACACGATCTGTATATCGGCGTGAGTGATGCCGCTGCGTTTCAGGCAGTGCGCGGTGTCTGCAGTCCGGTGATTGACGGCTGGATCGGCGGGTTTGGTGACCCGGAAGCAGCGGGTAAACCGTGCAAATTACTGGTAGGTTTTCAGACGTCTGCGGGTGAAGAACTGTTGAGCCAGTGGGAGTATGGCACGGAATCCAAGGGACCGCCGACTGAAGTAATTGCGGTGGTGAAACAGGCCGTTCAGGCGACGGCAGACTGGTACGCGGAGCAGAAAACGCTGTCAGCCGATGGTTGATTGTGCTACCACGAATCACACAAAATGCACGAAAATGTGCTGGTGATGTGAGGTGTGGAGAAACTTCACTTTTTCAGTGAGCCTTTGCAGACCTGGTGCTGTTGACTAAGATGGCAGTATTGATCTGTCTGGAAGTGGGGACGACCTCACCGCTCCTGATTCAACGGGGACGGCCCCTCTGTGTGAAGGACTATACGATGTCGTGGCTGATTCTCATTCTGGCGGGTTTGTTTGAAGTGGCCTGGGCCGTGGGCTTGAAATATACAGAAGGTTTTACGCGTCTGCTCCCTTCCCTGTGGACCATCGGTTCGATGATCATCAGTCTGGGATTACTGGGGCTCGCGATGAAAACTCTGCCTCTGGGAACCGCATATGCTGTCTGGGTGGGAGTGGGTGCCGTGGGAACGGTGATTCTGGGCGTGGTGCTGTTTCAGGAACCGATCAATGCGGTCCGCATTTTCAGCGTGTTGTTGATTCTGGCCGGATTAATTGGTCTCAAACTGGGAGCGGCAGGTTGAACTGCCTGGCTTATTCCATGTGAAGGATATACAGAGCAGCCTGAACAGGATGCCGAAAGTTTTTTCTGCCACGAAAGTCACGAAAGAACATGGAAATGTGATTTTTGAATTTGTGCTGGTGTATTGAAACGGTAATGAGATTTTTGAAGGAGCTGTGATGAGTCGTGCATTGCTGGTGATTGATGTGCAGAACGAATATTTTACGGGGGCACTGCCGATTACTTATCCGGCGGGGCATCTGGAGCAGATCCTGGTCGCGATGGATGCGGCTGCCGCGAAACAGGTGCCTGTGATTGTGGTGCAGCATCATATGACTGATCCTGAAAAGCCGTTCTTTCAGAAAGGAACGTCGGGCTGGGAACTGCATGCCGAGGTCGCAAAGCGTCCCCATGATGTTCTGATTGAGAAAACGTTGCCGGGCAGTTTCACGGGGACGGAACTGGAAGACTGGCTGCGGGAGCGGAACATCGATACGGTAACGATCGCCGGTTATATGACTCACATGTGTTGTGATACGACGGCCCGCCAGGCGGTGCACCGGGGCTTTACGGTGGAATTTCTGAGTGACGCTACCGGGACCCTGCCCTTGTCGAATTCAGCCGGTGAAGTGACGGCGGAAGAACTGCAGCGGTCAATTCTGTGTGCACAGCAGATGATGCTGAGCGAAGTGCTGGACGTCGCTACCTGGATTGGACGATTGTGAGGATCTCCTGTGCCCCTGCTCTAATGCGAGACTGACTGTGGAGAACAAAAACGCTGAACTTGTAATCACAAAATTAAACTAACTGGGATTCGTTTTGTCACCTGAGATCCATTACCGGTTGGAGACGGTGTTTTCCGGGACTTATGGGGATGTTAAGGATCATGAAGTCAGGAAAAAATATGAGCTGGTAGAACAGATCGAACCCGTACTGGTGAGCATGTTGCTGAAAGACGAACAGGTTCTGTTTGTCTCGAAAGGAGAGATCCGGTTTCGCAAGATCATTATCGTGCTTACAAATTTGCGACTGCTTTTGATGCATTCGAACCGCTATGAACCTTTCCATCAACCCTACTGGTCTATTTATTACAGTCAGGTTGAAACACTGAAAAACTCCTGGATTGGAACGCCTCAATTTCGCCTGGTCGATGGTAAGAAAATGACTTTTAACGATTTTCCCCAACAGGATCGTCTGACTCTGCGAATGGTTTTTCAGGATGTGACTGAACTGCTGAAAAAAGCAGATTTTGATCCGTCAGTTTCGCAATCGCGGGAAAATCTGTGTGGAAACTGTTTCGCGGTCCTTCCCCAACCATCTTATAAATGTGAAGATTGCGGCGCGTCATTCTGGACGCCTGCCGAGATGGGGTTCCGCTGTCTCATTTTTCCGCCGTGGGAGAATTTTGTGTTGAAGGAAAATCACTATGCGTGGAATAGTCTGGTGACCTACCTGGCATTTCAGGCGATGGCCTTTCAGATATTGTCTCACCGAGGTTTTGCATATGCCTGGCTGATTCTGGTGATAAGTAACGCGAGTGCTGCACTGGTGGCCCTTAATCAGATGATTAAGGGACGGTATATTAAGGATGTCTCCGGGCACGTTTCCTCCGAATTCGAAAAATAACAGTCAGTATTTCGTCCAGTTTCTTCATTGCGGGGTAGCGAAGAATTCATCGTAAAAAAAGAAAATCGTTTTGAACTGTTCGTGTGTTCTGGGTAAGATGCGTTTCTACTTCCGTTTTACCCCATCCCTGAGGACGATCGAACATGAGCACTGTAGCCAGTCAGGCGGTTGATACCAAACTTACGCAGTTGAATCTGATTCTCTCCCCCGACATTCACTATCGGCTGGAGACCATGTTCCCGAAGCTTGAGGGGATGTTTGCCAAAAGTGGGATCAAGAAAAAATTCCAGCTGGTGAAACGTCTCGAACCGCTGCTGGAAGAGATGCTCCTGGAAAAGGAAGAAGTGCTGTTCATTTCCAAAGGAAATCAGTCTTCTTTCTCCGAGCAGTTCTTTATGGGAGCACTCTGGGCACAGACGATTAATCATACGGCGGTGGTGCTGACGAATTTTCGCCTGCTGTGTATTCGCACGAATGGATCGGGAAAACCCAAGCGTACCTTCTGGTCAATTTATTACAGCCAGATCAAGGATCTGAAGAGTACGATCTTCGGGAATGCCAAGATTTGTCTGAAAGATGGCAAGAGCCTGAATTATTCGGGGTTCCCGAAAATTGATCGCAAGACGATGCGTGAGGTTTTTCTGGATGCTTATAAAACATTCGAAGAGAAAGGCTTTGATCCGGAGGTATCGCAGTCGCGGGAGACCCTGTGTGGTAACTGTTTTGCAGTTGTTCCCAGGCATGATTACCACTGTGAAGCGTGTGGCGCGACGTTCTGGAAGCCATCACAGGTAGGAATTCGCAGTTTCGTCTTCCCGTCGTGGGGAGACTTTGTGATGAAACATTATCCGGTCGCGTTTGCCGAGTTTTGTGGTTTTATGATCTTAGTGGTTGTACTGGCTGCTGCCATTTCGAATGGTAACTACGGGTTCGCCGCGATTCTGTTTGTGCTGGCCAATGGTGGCGATGCCGCAATCACGGCGCAGATCGCTGCCAAAGGACTGCATCTGAAATCAGTCCCGGAATCCCAGTCAGCCTGATCGTGCGACCTGTGCGGTTTAACAGTTGTGGTTTCTTTGATCTGAGAAGTTTTTGTGAGATGCCTCCACAGCTGGCAGCGGTGATACACGATAAATAAAACGGATGGTTGAACAGGAGACCATCCTGAATTCTGTTTACCGTTCATGGGGAGTAGCTTATGCGTATTATGTCACCAGGGGTCTGTGTGCTGATTCTGGGGATAGGCCTGATGTTGCCGTCTGGAATGGTGCAGGGACAGACGATTAATCACCAACTGGAACCCTATCTGAAATCCGGAGAGCTGCCGGCGGTTGCTGCTGCCGTTGTAGTACAAGGTGTGCTGACCGAATATGGTGCGGTTGGGACACGGAAAATGGGTGCGGATATCCCGGTTACGATTCATGACAAGTTTCATCTGGGTTCTGATGGTAAAGCGATGACCGCAACCATCGCCGGGATGATGATTGAAGAAGGCAAGCTGAAATGGGACTCGACGCTGGGAGATGTCTTTCCGGAATTGAAAAAATCCATGGCGCCTGGCGTTGCGAAAGTGACGCTGGAGCAGCTGCTGTCACATACAAGCGGGATGCGGGCCGATGATGAAAATCTGATGGATCTGCTGAAGAACTCGGTGGACGTCGAAGGTAATCTGGACGAGCTGCGATACTGGATCGTGAAGGAATCGGTCAAGCTGCCCCTGGTGGCGGAACCGACCAAAGCGTGGGCATATAACAACCGGGGTTATACCATTGCCGGTGCGATGATTGAACGCGTCAGCGGAAAATCCTGGGATGAGCTGATTGTGGAACGGATCTTTGAACCGTTTGGATTGACGACCGCTGGTCTGGGAACACAGTCTACGTTAGGGAAAATTGATGCACCACTGGGGCATGTGAAGCAGAAGGATGGTAAAGTCAAATCGTATATGGCGGGACCGCAGGCAGATAACTCGCTGATTCTGGGACCCGCGGGAACTTTGCACCTGTCGATTCTGGATTTTGCGACCTGGGCCAGCTGGAACGCCGGGAACGGGATGCGGGCGCCCTGCAATATTGTTTCGCCACAGATGGTTGAGAAAATTCATACCCCGGTATTTACGATCAAAGGTGAGAACCGTCCGGGAACACCACCCGATGGAAAATACGCGCATGGCTGGGGCTGGGTGACCGTCGAGTGGGCACCTTATCCCCTGCTCTATCATGGCGGCTCGAACGGAAAAAATCTGGCACAGGTCTGGATTGATAAAAAGAAAGATATCGCGATTGTCATCATGACGAACATCAGTAATCCAAAAGCTGATGACACACTGCGGGAAATCGCGAAGGAACTGTACCAGGATGCCACCGCGGGGTATTAACGAATTACCAGGAAATCAGATTGGGATCTGAAAACGACTCCGTTCTCTCATTTGTTGTTGAGGGAGCGGAGTCGTGGTATAACGGTTGCGGGACTTTTTGCTTTTCACATCTGTCCGGAACTGATGCTTCATGTTGAATCCCATGTATGGCCGCCACGCTGCCGAATACGCGGCGGCGATCAGAGATAACAGCTATAACGCCCACTATGAACGCCCTTCCCTCATCGCGCTGCTGCCGGAACTGCAGGGAAAACGGGTGATCGATCTGGGCTGCGGGCCTGGTGAATACGCGGCTTACCTGACGTCACAGGGCGCGACGGTCACCGCCGTTGACAGTTCGCTAGAGATGATCTCGCTGGTACAGCAGAAGCTGGGAAACAGCGTCCACGCGTATGTGCAGGATCTCGCGCAGGGAGTGCCTGACGAAGCAGATCGGTCTTTTGATCTGGTTGTCTCTCCTCTGATGATTCATTACCTGGAAGATCCGACGTCCTTGTTTCGTGATGTGAAACGCATCCTCAAACCCGAGGGGCTGTTTGTGTTTTCAACTCATCACCCGTTTGTGGATTATCAGTTCTCGCCGAGCGGGAATTATTTTCTGACTGAGAAAATTGTCGATGAATGGGATACCCTGGGCAGACCGACGCGGGTGGAATATTTTCGCAGGCCTTTGTCGGCCTTGATGCAGTCTTTGACGGATGCGGGCTTGTGTATGGTCGAGCTGAGTGAAGGCAGGCCCGACGAGCAGATGCAGCAGACTGATCCGGAAAGTTTTCAGAAGTTGTCGACCGCGCCGGGATTTCTGTTTTTGAAGTGCCGTGTGGTGTGAAGCTCGTTTTATAAGCAGTCTCCGAACGAGTGAGCCGCGTTATGGAATTGTGTTTTGAGCAGACTGTTCCCGCTGATTGCGAGTGGGACTGCAAGTGATTCCTGAGTACTGTTGGCAGTCCAACAGCATCACACGGACGCTTGATCCGGTAGGTCACTTGCAATAACTAAAGAGGTTTCCGTGTGCCACGGTCCGGCTTGTCCGGCCGTGTTGAATGAGTATGTGACTCTCGATCCTGGTAAAGATGTGTGAGCTGAAACCTCCTGCTCGCTACGCTCGGCCCGGATTACATCCAGGCTCACCCAATATATCTTTCGTGTGGTTTTATGTTTTTCGTGATAGAAAATAAAGGGAGAAGCGTTCATCCAATCTCATTGCAGTGTGTTCCAATATTGAACATCTCCAGACGCGCGGTCACACCCTTGTTTTTGTTTTATCAGGAATGTTTCTCTGGTACTGTACCAGCACCGTCGGGCAAGCCGAGCGGTGGCACGCGCACGATTGATCCGGCAGGTCGTTTGCACTAACTAAAGAAGTTTCCGTGCGCTGTTGGTCCTGATTTCCGGAATTCAGGATGCGATCGCGGCGCGAAAACTGTATGCTGTACCGTTGCGGGGCGGCGGTCATTTCAAGTTGGAAAATTAAAGTGAAGCAGGGAGATCGCAGACGATGGCCGGGGCTCAACGAGATTGCTCACTGGGGGAAGGTGTTTACTTTTTGCCGGAAGATTATATTGGTTTCCGACGGCGCCTGGTGATTTGGCTCGTCGATCTGATGGTGGTCTGCATGCTACTGGCACTGATCAAAATCGTGTCAGTTAGTCTGACGGACGAACAAGATATGACTTCCGATTTTGTCGGTCAGTTCTGTGCCTGGGCCTATCTGACTGTTTTGCGTCCCTCGCGTGTGCGGACCGTTGGCTACTGGGTTACCGGTGCGCGGATCGTTAATTTGCAGGGAACCCGACCTTCGGTATTTCGCATGACGTATCGATTATTACTCAATTTATACTCGCCATTTAATCTTTTGTATGACCTGTTGTGGGTTGGCGTAGACCAGGATCGACAGTCGTTGACTGATCGTTTTGCCGGAACCTGTGTCGTCAGAAGAAAGTCGCAGCCTGCCGGACGCTCAGAAATTCATTTGGTCTACTACACGGCTCTCATGTTTATCTATTACTACCCCCGTGTCGTGCCTCCCCGGGAGATTGTTGAAGTGAACGAACCGGAGACAATCCTGGAAACTTAGCCGGCTGATTCTCAATAAGTCGATGCCGTTTCTGCTCGCGTTGTTGGATTCCTGAAGAGAGGTGTTTCAGACCGATGATAGAAATCGATCCCATAGACGAACCCGATTTTTCGATTGACCGACCGGAATTCAACCCGCTCTCTGTGACGATCATAGTACCGTTGGTGCTGATCATGTTGATGCTGACGTATGTGGCTTATGTGGTCTACGATCTCAAGCTGCAGGCAGTTCCTAATCCGAAAGAATTGTTTAAATCCATTGATCAAGAGCCGAGCGAATTGTTTAAAGCCATTGATCGGATGGCATTCGGACTGTTCTTGTTGAGTGAGGTGGGACAGATTTTTCTGTGTGGTTATAGCGGTCTGCAGTTGAATCGGTTTCTGCATCAGCATCCAGCAATGAATAATTATGAAATTCTGGAAAGATTAAAGCCACTGGTGCGAACCAACATGTACTTTGTGCCTGTAGGGCTCCTGTTTATTGGAGTGGCGCTCGTGACAGGAATATTCTGTCTGTATCAACATGACCTGTTGGAAAAAGCTGTGGTCTTGTGTCTCTGGTTTGTGTCAACTGGCGTTGCCATTCGCTGTAGTGTGATCGAAAATAAAGTACGGGCGATGGAGAGTACCGAACCGGTTTTGAAAGCAGAATATGAATCGGTCTGTCAGAGCTGGTTGCAGCGAATGTTTCCTGATTTTTAGTTTCTGAATTTGTCAAGGAAATTGAAATGGCTCCTGAGACAATTGGTTTGATCGGCGGCGTGGGCGGCACGGTGATCGGAGTGCTGGGAGGCGTGGTGGGCACCTGGTGCAGTATTAAAAATACGAATGGCCCCGCTGAGAAAGCATTCATGATTCGAATTGCAACCGTAATGTGGATAATGATTCCACTGTTTCTCCTGCTGCTGTTTCTGCTGCCTCAGCCCTGGAATCAGTTGATCTGGATTCCGTATGCAGTATGTCTGACGTGGGCGATTCACTTCTGTAACCGAAAACAGCAGGCGATTCGCGAGGCGGAGGCGTCTTTGAAGGAGATGCTGTGAATACTAAACGAATCTATTTTCAGGATGATGACATCAATGGAAGCTGTTAAATACATATACCAGGTAAGTCCCTGGCTGTTGCTCTGCCTGGAATGTGCGGCGTTGTTTGTGGTGCTTTCCTGGCCGATGGTCAAAGGAAAATCGTGGCTGGTCGCTTCGCTGTTGGTGTTCTTGCTGGTCGATTTGTGTACTCAATTGCTGAGTTCCAGCGCCACTCCTGCAGAACCTGTTCTGATGGGGCCGGATGAGTATCAGCAACTCTGGAATGACTGGTTTCAGTTGAGCTGTCTGGCTCTGGTGGGAAAAGTTCTGTTTGTGATCGCCGTGTTTCGGTTAGGTGTAGGACTGAAACGATTTATGTCACCTGTTTCCACTGACTATGAAGCGAGGGAAATCTGATGGACTTCATGCAACTCTGTGTGCTGGGTGGCTTGATTCTGGTGGTGATCGCCACGCCCTGGATGATGGTGGTGTTTGTGAGGGACATGTTTCGTCACAACAGCCGAACCGGTTCTGGCGGCGGCGGAGGGGGTGGAATCATTGGTGCGATGCTGGAAATGGACCGGATCGTGAACCCCGCAGGTCAGCATGTGCAGGAAGCCAAAGAAGTCGAACAGGAAGAAGAAGGCATCGGCGGGGAGTAACTATTCACGAATGAAAACAAAAGATTACATTTATCTGGCGATCATGGCCGCTCTGGGATTTGCTCCGATCGTGGTCATTCCGTGGAGTGAGTGGGCTGCATTGTCGCCAGACTCGTCGTTTGAGTTCTTTTATCCGCTGTACCAGTGGGGGTTGCTGGCAGCCGGGGCCTTCATTTTGTGGCGTTTCGTTAAATCGGTGGACAAGAAAGTGGGAAACCGCGCGTTGCTCTGGCTGGTGCTGGTTCTGATCTGGTTGGTGAGTACGGTTGTGGGATTCCGTATGAGCCGGGAGACCCGGATGCAGGGGATGGCTGAGTTTGCGAAGCGGAGCCAGCCCTTGATTGCTGCGATCAAGGATTTTGAACAGGATCAGGGGCGACCTCCTGAGTCGCTCGCAGAACTGGTGCCCGCATATCTGGCGGAAGTTCCTGGGACGGGGATGCTGACTTATCCGGAGTATGAATATCAGCACGGAAAGGCAGCCCGGAACAGGTATGCCGACAATCCCTGGGTGCTGATCGTGAATACGCCAAGCGCCATCTTGAACTGGGACCAGATGTTTTATTTTCCCCGGCAGAATTATGCTGATGTCCCATTTCGTGCAGGTCTGGAGCGCGTGGGAGACTGGGCCTACAATCATGAATGAGTGCGTCTGTTGTGTTTTTCGTATTGGGATTCAAAATATTTCTGATACGTGGTGGATGGATCTTGCTGCTGGGAAGCGGGGGTAATGCTGCTTTGGGGATTCTTGCTGCCTGGTCAATTCGCTATTATATCAATCGTATGGATGAGCGAAGGAACATTCAGGAGCACAGTCGACGCGAATAACAAGAGGTCTATGGCCATGAAACGTAAAGAGCGGATCTATCTGACTTTGTTTGCAGTGACTGCTGTCGGGTATTTACCGTTTGCACACTGGATTTCGACGACCCCTATCGGAACTTCACTGTTTCTCTGGCTGGCGATTTTTTATGGCATAGTATTTCTGCTGGCATTGCTGGCGATACCTGTGTCTCTGATCTGTCTGTTTTTCAAGCGATATCGCAGGGATGCATTGCTGATCCTGATTCTGGTTTTGATCTATATTCCCGGTTGTATTTACAGCATTCACCTGGGACAACAGGTACGCATGGCCCGGATGGCAGACTTCGCTGATCGGAGCCAGATTCTGGTAAAGGCGATTGAAAGTTACACGCAGGATCATGAACGTCCTCCCGAAGCACTGGAACAACTGGTGCCCGACTATCTGCCTGCTGTTCCCGGCACGGGAATGATGGCCTATCCGGAGTACAATTATCATACGGGTCAAAAAGCCCGCGAGCGGTATCAGGAAAATCCCTGGGTGCTGATCGTGCCCACTGGTAGCGGTGGACCCAACTGGGACCAGATGATGTATTTTCCCAAACAGAACTATCCAAAGAACGGTTATGGCGGCTGGCTGGAACCCGTGGGCGACTGGGCCTACGTTCATGAGTGACCGCTGGAACGGGGAACGCTGCTGATTATATCAGCCGTGGATTTCTTCCTGATCTGGTTTACAAGTAAAGAGTATCGTTTCAAATAGTGAACTCATTTCCTGCCAGTTGCTGTTTTGTTTTCTTAATGAATACGTGTTAAACTCTTTGAGTCATACTTACTGATTCATTACCTGGAAAACATTCTCACCCGGGAGCCACCTGATGTCACTTAGTACGGAACAACTCCTGCCCATCCTGGCGATTGCGATTACACTCTCGGCTTACCTGTCGGGAATTCGGCTGTATTTGATTCAGAAGATTCGTGAAATCCCCAGAGATGACCCGGCGCATGCGGAGAAAAAATATGCGATCCAGAAACAGCTGGGCTGGCTGACCCTGGCGGATGCTCCCATTGTGATGTCTGCATTCCTGCTGGGGCTGGGTCTACTCTGGTTTTCTTTGACGGGTTTAAGAACTCCCGCCTGGATGCTCTCCCTGGGGCTGTGGCTGTTCCTGTTCGCCGGCACGATGATGGTGCTTCAGCACTTCCTGGCCTGGCATCGTACATTGATCGAACTGGTTCCCATCGCAATCCTGGTACTCATCGGCATTCTGATTTTGTTTGCGCTGATGATCTGGAAGACGTTTTTAATGTGAGGTTCACCAGCGGCTGGTGTTTGTCATCACGTTACGCCTGGAGTTCTGGAAGGGAGAAACAGCATGGATCTGCAAACCCTGACCGCGTTTTTCATGTGGTGCACGATCGTGAATGGATCAATCCTGATTGTGTGGACTCTGATTTTTCTGCTGGCGCCGGATCTGGTGTATCGTTCGCAGCACGCCTGGATCCCGCTGCCACGAGAATCGTTTAATGTGATCATGTATTGCTTTATCGGGCTGTTCAAACTGCTGTTTCTGGTGTTTAATGCAGTACCATACCTGGCGTTGTTACTGATCGGTTGAAGTTGGAATCTAAACTTAGTCTGTAGTTTGTTATGACAGAGAAACCACCCTGGGAGAAATCAGGTTCGCTGCCTGGCGAACGGGACTTCGATCCTGATCAAGGCGACCTCGACGCGCAGGTGGCCTGGGAACACTTTGGTGGTTTGTCGCTGGCCGACGCTTATCGAAAGTTCCAGGAAGATCCGGAACGGTATGCAGAAGATTTCATGTATATGGGGGGCGCAGCGTTCGCGTATTATTTTCCCGTGCTCGAACGTTATCTGCTGGTTACCCCTGTCTGGCGTGAGGAAGAGGGAGTGGAATGGTGTCAGATTCTTGGTCTGGGCGCCGCGATTCAGTTTCAGTTTACGAAAGAGAGACAGCCGGAAGTCGATGAGCTGGCACCGCATGTGTTACAGCTGATATCGTACGTGAAAGAATCGATCAAAGTCCACGTTGCGAGCGGACATCCCTACATTTCCGACCCGGAAACCCAGCGTCATGTCATCGAAGAATGGAACGCGCTCGAACAGTATCTGCAGCAGCTTGGGGAACGGTGAGCAGTAAACGTGTTTGATGTGGAAGTACTGGTAATTCGCTGAAATGATGTTCTGAACTGAAAGATCAGACGCCGATTGGGCTGGGCGGTTGAGCCGTCATGGTGTGTATAAACAGAAATGAAACCTGTTTTTTGTGTGAACTCTCAATTCTCCCCTCAACATCTTCAGTTTCAACACTATAAATCAGCAAGCTAAATTTCTATTCTGTTTCCAGTTGAGCGAAAGTGCGGTTTTGAATGGTTGAGAATGAACGAGACGCAAATTCCACAGCCGACCTGGTTCTGTTGACCGGTGCTACTGGATATGTAGGCGGGCGACTGCTGCAGGCATTGGAACAGCGGGGAGTGCGATTGCGGTGTCTGGCGCGGCGTCCTGAGAATCTGCGTGCGCGGGTGGGGAATGCAATCGAAGTAGTTGCCGGCGATGTGCTGGACCCGGAAACACTGCCGCCGGCGCTTAAGGGTGTTAAGGTGGCGTACTACCTGATTCACTCAATGGGTGAGAAAGGTTCGTTTGAAGAGAACGACCGCCGAGCCGCTGAGAATTTTGCCAATGCGGCCCGGGACGCGGGTGTGGAACGGATTATCTACCTGGGCGGCCTGGGAAATGAAGCGGAAACGCTCTCGCCGCATCTGCGGAGTCGCCAGGAGGTGGGGCAGATTCTGCGGGCGTCGGGCGTGCGGGTGCTGGAGTTTCGCGCGTCGATTGTGATTGGTTCAGGCAGCCTGTCGTTTGAGATGATCCGCTCGCTGGTGGAACGACTGCCGATTATGATCACACCCAAATGGGTGATGCGGTCGGCACAGCCGATTGCGATTGAGGATCTGATTGCTTACCTGACGGCAGCGCTGGATATCTCGTTACCGGAAAGCCGGGTGTTTGAAATTGGGGGAGCCGATGAAGTCTCTTATGCGGAGATCATGCGCGTGTATGCCCGCAGTCGCGAGATCAATGTGCGGATGATTCCGGTTCCCTTTTTGTCGCCTTACCTGTCGAGTCTGTGGCTGGGACTGGTGACGCCGCTCTATGCCCGCATTGGTCGCAAGCTGATTGAAAGTATCGTGCATTCAACGGTGGTCCAGGATCAGAGTGCGCTGCAGGCGTTTGATGTAAAACCGATGGGCATTGAAGCCGCGATACAGCGGGCTTTGATTAATGAGGAACGGGCGTTTGCCGAAACACGCTGGTCGGATTCGCTCTCCTCGTCAGGTTCCCTGCCCGCCTGGTCCGGGGTCCGCTTCGGGACGCGGTTTATCGATTCCCGTTGTGTGGAAGTCGCGCGACCGGCGGCGGTTACTTTTCAGCCAATACGCAGGATTGGCGGCGATACAGGCTGGTATGCCTGCAACTGGTTATGGCATCTGCGGGGCTGGCTGGATCTGCTGGTCGGCGGCATTGGCGTCAGGCGCGGACGTGCGAATGCAGAGACACTGCGTGTCGGTGATACCGTCGATTTCTGGCGAGTCGAAGCGTACGAACCGGACCGGCGGGTACGACTGCTGGCGGAGATGAAGCTGCCGGGCCGGGCGTGGCTGGAATTCGAAGTGACCGGCACAGGCGAGACGTCAACGATTACACAGACGGCGATCTTCGATCCCGTCGGTCTGTGGGGACGACTCTACTGGTATGCTGTCTGTCCGCTGCATCATTTTGTCTTTTCCGGGATGATACACAACATCGCGGCTGCCGCCGAAAGGATTCCGCAAGGTGATGAAAAAACATCAGAGGCAGGTTCTGGATTGTAGTCAGTCTGTTCGTGGGTGCGTTATGGTATAGAGCGACCTGATTGTTGTAGGATGCGATGATCAGTAGACAGCGCAATCATTCACTCAGTAGTGAGGCACTCCATGAAGAAAGTTTTGCTGACCGGTTTTGAAGCTTATGGGTATACGCCGATTAACCCTGCGGAATCGGTGGCGCGGGCGCTGGAGGGGACAACAGTCGGAGATGCGGAGATCGTCTCGCGAATTGTGCCGAATACGTTTTTTAAATGCATCGATTTCGTCACAGCAGCGATTGAGGAAGTTCAGCCGGAACTGGTCGTGATGATGGGTGAATACGGGGGCCGTTCGATGATTACCGTCGAGCGGCTGGCGCAGAACCTGAATGATGGGACACGGTACGGTTTAACCGACAATACGGGCCAGTCGCTGCAGGGAGAAATGACAGCTAAGGACGGACCGGTCGGCTATTATGCGACGCTGCCCGTGCGTGCCATGGTGAAAGCGATGCGGGCCGCTGGCGTTCCGGCAGATATCTCGGATGCGGGGGGAACGTTCTGTTGTAATCACCTGATGTATGGCGTGCTGCATCATATCGCTCAGAAGCAGTTACCCATCCGGGCGGGCTGGATTCATCTCCCTTTTCTGCCTGCTGTGGCGGCGCGGGAGGAGAATCTGGGGGCTCCCAGTATGTCTGTTGAGACGGCAGTTACAGGCGTGAAAACGGCGATTCAGGCGGCCCTGGAAAATCCCGAAGACATCAATGAGGCCAGTGTCTCGCGGTTATTGATCTGATGTAAGATACATCTGTTATAGAGTTTAGCTCTATTATGGGCTGTTCGGAATCCATTTCCGCATTTTTCCGTACTTTCCCTGGAAGCGACTTGACGATTTGCTTTTCGCCTCGCTATATTGCTGATATTGAGACTCAGTGTCACTTGTATGGCTGGGTTCAATGCAACTGTTTATTTATTTTTCCGGAATAGCCCGCAAAAGGTAACAGGACCATCGAAGGCCGTGGGGAGCGCATTGGATTGCTCCCCTGCTCTTCCGAAAAACAGGTCTCCTCAGTAGCCAGCCAATCGCTCCGGCGAGTTTTACTTCCGTGTGGGAAGTGAATGTCCCGATTCCTGGTTTCCCTCTGAAGGAGATATCCACCATGTTGTCTCGTACAACACATCGTCCCCGTTTCCGCGCTCCCCGGCGCGCCGGTTTTACTCTGATCGAACTGCTGGTCGTGATTGCCATCATTGCCATTCTGATTGCATTGCTGTTACCCGCCGTCCAGCAGGCCCGCGAGGCG
>NZ_CAXAVM010000034.1:0-44967 GCF_963972345.1 uncultured Gimesia sp.
CAACTGGCCGCATAATTCACTTTTCGGGAGTCCGCCAGTCTTGGGCTATCGCAGAGTCCCTATAAAAGTATCAAGCACAGCACGTACTTCGAAGTCTATGACGACCTGTTTTCCCGCTACCGGGGAAAGCAGATCACGTTTGTCGAAATTGGCGTGCTGGGCGGCGGATCGCTCTTTATGTGGCGGGAGTTTCTGGGACCACAGGCGAGAATTATTGGCGTCGATATGAATCCCAATGCCAAAAAATGGGAAAGTGAAGGCTTTGAAATTTATATCGGGAATCAATCCGATGAGCTGTTCTGGCAGGATTTTAAAAAACAGGTCGGCCGCGTCGACGTGATCCTGGATGATGGCGGCCATACGTTCGAGCAACAGATTATCACAACGGAAATGCTGCTCGACATCATCAACGACCATGGCATGCTGGTCGTGGAAGACACCCATACTTCATATATGGACGGCTTTGGTTACAGGCGATTTTCTTTTCTCGAATATGTCAAACGCTTCATCGACAAAATCAATCAGCGCTACAGCGAGTTTGACAACACAGTCGCCGACCAGCGTGTCTGGTCGATTCAGACATACGAATCATTCGTGGCCTTTCACATTAATCGTAACGCATCGAACCTCATCTCTGAGCGAACCGACAATGGCGGCGAATACGACTCGGCAGAAGGCTATCGCTATTCCGATAATCAGGCACTGAAATCGCTGGATGTGTTAGTCCGGAAGTTGAATTTCCTGAAATATATTCCCGGTATCAAATGGCTGGACGCCAAAGCAAGAAGTTACTTTATCGTCAGAAAATCAAAACGCCGACTGAAGAAGTATTTTTCATCTGATTCTTAGCTTCCCCTCAAATGCTCGTTTATGCCCAAACTGAGTTTCTTCTTCCCTCTGAGCTATCGTAGAACAATAGAATGCTGTCAGAGTCAGAATACAAATCATTGACTAGTCAGGCATGTTTGAGCCTCTGCAGACTGAAGTAATGTTGCCTGAGCTTTAATCAGTTTGGAGTTTTAACGGAGGTGTCAGGGGGATTGCTGCATGCGTGCCAGTTGCATGTTTTCCGGGATATCCAGATCAAGTATTTTCTCCCATTGATCCAGTGGCCTGTTCCAGCTTTCTTTCGGTAGCGGCTCCTTGAGAGGCACAACCCATGGTTGAGGGGTCCAGACACGATCAACGGCAGCATAGTTCAGTTTGGGGTTCATCAGGAGCTGAGGTTTCCGACCATTGAGTGAGGCAATATTCAAAACATAGATCTCCAGCTCAGTATTTCGATGTTCCCGGTAATGATCACGCACGTAGTGCACGAATTCCAACACCATATCAGGGTCTTTCCCCATACGACTGAGTTGACGTGAATTCAGAAATTCTTCCACCTTGATCAACCCACGCTGATTAGTGGCAGGATCGTAGGCATAAAATCGAATCCCCACATTTTTTTCGCGTAACATCATATGCCAGGCAAAATGGTGCCCTTCCTCATTCCAGCTCACATTTCCCGGATACAGAAAGTGTCGAAAAGGAAAAATCAGCTGCCAGGAAATATACACCGACAATAAAGCAACCGTCATTCGCTCTCCCCAGACAGACCGGGAGGGAACATCCAGTGGAGTAAATTCCAGCTTATTGAGATGAGCCGCCTTGCGAAAAACAGAGGGAGGAAAAAAGATCAGCGTCGCCCCGATCATGAACCAGGGAAAAATACCGATCTCCCACAGAACGGCATTGGTCAGATGAAATGAAACTGCAACCAGGTAAGCAAAGAGCCTCGTACGACGCCAGATCAAGGCAGGTACAATCAGCAGGTCGAACAACAACCCCCCATAAGCAAAGGCCCAGGCGACCCAGTTTTCGCCCAGATAGGTACCGAGAAAAGGGACATCCGTTCGTCGCTGAATCCACATTCCTATCGGTTGGGTGAGTAGCCAGTCATAATTCAGCTTAGCTAAACCACCATAAAAATAAGGGATGGCAATCTGTAATCGCAGTAGTCCCAGCGACCACTGTGGTGCGACCGGAGATCCTTTAATTCTTCCAAAGAGACGATCGAGCGAAAGGGCACGCTGCGCGGGAATCACCACCATGATCCCGCTGAGCAGACAAATCAGATAGCAATGATTCTGATAAAGTGACTTCTCAAGCAGAAAGACATATGAGTAACCCACAAAGTAGGTGAGTGCGCTGATTCGATAAAACAGTCCCAGTGAAATCCCCAAAGCCGCAATCATCAACACGGCAAAGTGAATATGCATTCCGATGCCAGGCCAGGGTTCTATCCAGCTCCAGCCTGGATAGGAAAAGTGAAAATCGGGGTCAATGTAAAAATACTGCACCCAGCGATCTCTTGTCATCGACCAGATATGATACAGCATCATCAGGCCAAAAAAGATCCGGAAAAAGACCAGCGGTGCGATGTCGACCGGTCGAAACGACCAGCGACATAAAGCTTCCATCCTCTTCCGAACACAACCAGATTCATTCTGAAGTCCGTCTGTGCCAGCTGATTGAGTGTTCTGTATATTGAGTTCCATGCTGTCTAGTCTGTCGTCGGTCATGCTTTCTGTTCTCGCCTGGGCTGTCAGTCCTTCCACGAATCACGATTCTCAGGAACCAGTCTGAACGACTTCCGGTGCTCCGTCGGCGTGTAAATGAATGTCGAACTGATTGTTACCATCAATGACTTCCAGTTCGACTTCCTGTCCTCCCGGATAATATTTTTCTTTGACAACCTGCTCGTCGTCTTCGGGGTCGGGCTTATAAAAGTGGGCAATGTGTTTCCCCACCAGCGCCCCATCACCCTTTTCATAAGTTGTTAACTCAAAGGTACCGTTACTGGTAATGGTTCCGCTGGCGGATTTACCGGAGTTCAGCGGATTTGCATCACTGCCTGGCACAGGCGTCAGCACTATATATCCCTCAGTGACAAGATCATCATCAACTCGAATAAACCCGGAAACGGGAACGACTGTTTTCTGATAGTCTTCCCCACAGCCTCCGCAGAAAATGAACGAGAAACATGAAATCGACCAGAAAATTAATTGGTTTTTAAAGTACATTTCCATCTCACTGCCATGAATAATTGAGTCTCGTCCAGCATGGATCCGACATGAGTTTTGCTTGATTGTTCCACGATTTGATACTCTTCCGGAATGCACTTGAACTCGTGAACGGATTGCGAGTCGATTTTTCCAAAACCGGAGTGCCCTCCCCGGAAGGAAGGGCTACTCCGTAGAGTACGGTACACGTACAGAAAGCCGTCGATGAGGTTATGGTCTTTCGACGACCCCGCCATCTGCTTTGTCGGCCAGTTTACCGAATGTGACCATATCGATGTTTTCGGAAACGAAGCTGACGGAACCATCAGCAAACAGGAACTGCGCTCCACCCACATGCTGGCTGGCGAAGGAATCGTCTCGCGTGCTATTCAGGACATGTTCGGGAGCTGCTTCTGCAATGATATTCTGATGTTGATTATTGGTACCAACCCAGACTTTGAAATCGCCGACATTGGCATGTGTCGGGCCATCAATTTCTCTCATATATTGAGTATAAGCTTCACCAACGGCGATCGTATTACTCGATCCATCCACGATATCCCGGATTTTTGTAGGGGACAGCGTATCCTTGATTTTTCCAAACATGCCCGTGACTGAACCCGCTGAGGTACCAGCACTGCCGCTATAGTCATTTCTGGCGTGTCCCCCCAGATCAACTCCATTATGGCCCGCACCCGCACGAATGGGGCTTCTTGTCAGAGACATTGAGTTCGAAGGGCAGAGGTAAATGGGGATTACCTGATCGGTAACGCCAACCTGCAGGGGGATGGTGATATCCGGCCCCTGTCCTGAAAAATTTAACTGATTGTAGATATTGGCCTGTTCAATGTAGGGCAGGATCATACAGGCCCAGCCATATTCATCGTCGCCATACAGAGATCCCGGCGGAAAAGCCCGGGCGACATCATGATAATTGTGTAATGCAATACCAATCTGTTTCAGATTATTCTTACAGGTCGACCGTCGGGCCGCTTCTCGTGCCTGTTGAACAGCGGGTAACAACAGCGCAATAAGAATGGCGATGATAGCGATGACAACCAGTAATTCAATCAGCGTGAAACCTTTTTGCTTCCTCAAATTCTTTTGCATTTTCAATCTTTCTTCGGGGAGAGTTAAGTGACGATAAGTCGAGAAATAAGATGGGCGCCAGCCATTTGATACACATCAATGTGAATCAGAAACTGCGGGTGATTCTAAAGAGTAAGTGTGAATATATGGCAAAGAGACCATGAAACTCCGGCATTCCTTTAAATCACCTTGATTCACAAAACGGGTCCCGAACTCGGAGCGCGATTGACCATTGATTATTCAGACACACACTCTATCATTTGCGGATCAAACGATTCTCGAGCGTCGACTTTTCGCTACTTCCCTTAGCACAGCTAAAGAACAGGTATGGTGATAATGCAAACTTCTTCCCGGATCAAACTGGCATCCTGGTTAACAGCAACTTCGATTGCTCTGCTATTAATCGTTCTTCTCATGAAAGGCAATCTGTTTCATTTGACTCCTGCATCGGAACAAGCTGCCCTCACATCGCTGGAAAGCAAAACACCGATTCGGTTCAAAGTGAATGAAACAGGACACGTGGTCGATCTGTCAGCCACCGATTCTACGATGAATGACACACTGGCCATCTATCTGAAAGAACTGCCTGCATTGCAACGACTGCACCTCGAACGCAGTGGTATCTCCGATGCTGCCCTGCAGCATGTGACAGGCTTGAAAAATCTGGAAGCACTCTTTCTCGATGAAACCGAGGTGACCGACACAGGCATGCTGCAGCTGGAGCAATCAGATCAGCTCAGGACTCTGTCACTGGCGCAGTGCAAAGTAGGGGATGCCGGCCTGCTTCCTCTCAGCCGACTGGTGGAATTAAAACTCCTCAACCTCAATCAGACCGATGTCACTGATGCAGGATTGAAACATCTCGAACCACTCAAAAAGATGGAATCACTCTATGCCAGCGAAACGGAACTCACCGGCGCGGGTCTTCAGTCTCTGGGAGAACTGCCGCAACTGACGCACCTTGATCTAAGTGGCATACAGGTAGATGCAGCGCTCATCGAATCGCTGCGGCAATTCCCGAATCTGGAACTGCTTTACCTGGGCAACAGTACGATCGATGACCAGTTGATTGCGAGTTTGATGACTGCCTTGACAGAGGCCACACCGAAACTGAGAGCTTTATCGCTTAAGGAAACACCACTCAGCGATTCCGCGATTCCTTCACTCAAATCGTTGCAGCAGTTAAAGCATCTGGCGATTGTTCAACTGCAGGGTACCAGAATCACAAAGCCCGCCTTCAAGGAACTGGCATCAGCGGTAACAGAAGTGAATTTCAGCGTGAACTATTCGGAACGAGATGATTAGTACGGAAATCAGAAACACATTCTGCTGCGGCTGCCCGACCACCCGTTTAAATTCCTGCTTTTGAGTTTCACGAAAGACTACGCTTTAACTATCATAGAGTCTTAACGATCCCGGACTCTAGATCGCATCGCATTTTATCATAGCGTCTCTCAAACTATTATAATCAGCCCAAATGCCCTTGGAGATGCTACTAACAGAACACAGTCCAGCTGGAAAAAGCAGCCTCATGAAAACACTCACCAGAGAACTCTGGATGGATATCCCAAAGCGTCGACAGATCGTTTCTATACACAACGACGTAGAACAGTTGGTCGCCGAGAGTGGAGTTACCGATGGTTTAATACTTATAAACGCAATGCATATCACGGCGTCAGTCTTCATCAACGACAACGAATCAGGCCTGCATGCCGACTATGATCGCTGGCTGGAACAGCTGGCCCCCTTCGATGCGGGCAGTGATCCTGCTTCCGGCGGGTATCTGCACAACCGCACGGGCGAAGACAACGCCGACGCCCACCACAAACGTCAGATCATGGGCCGCGAAGTCGTTGTTGCCATCACCGACGGTAAACTGCACCTGGGACCGTGGGAACACATTTTTTATTACGAGTTCGACGGCCGCCGGCGGAAACGGATTCTGGTGAAGATTATTGGGGAGTAAAGGAAATCCAGTCACATAGCCTATGGCTCGTAGTATTCGATCTCTTTTAGGTGACTTGGGAGACGTGTCGGATCAGGAATTGCGATTGAACCAAGCGGAGTTAGCAGTGGACGCTCGAAGACGAGATTGTGGAAGAAAAACGCCCACCGAGATCCGACTTCAACGTCGCCGACCTGCTGCTCCTCATAGGCAACTTGCCAGTTGTCGGTCGATTGGTCGGGCATCTCTTGTGTGACCGATCCAAAATCAAACTCGTCCGCAGGTGCGTTCAATTCAATTTCTACGAGATGGCATGACTCACTCGCAGAGATTGGATGAACCCCGATGATTCTGATTGGATCAACCATGCCTTCGCTTCCTCTACTCGTGTGCTATCAGGACTGCCGCTGGAATGACCGTATTAGTTTGATGATTTGTTGCGGATACTGCCACATCTTACCCGCTCTTATCCAAAAATCGAGAGCATTCCGCATTTCGCAGATTTCAATGTGAGTCTTCCCCTGATCTCGGAGCTCAGCGGACCTTGCGACGACTTCGGCGTACACATCTCGAAGTTCTGAGGGTATGATGTTTTTTGAGTGTTGAACCTGTGACCGTGGGAACATTGTTTTATTATGAATTCGACGGCCGCCGGCGAAAACGGATTCTGGCGAAGATTATTGGGGAGTAGCCCTTGGAGCAAGGTCATGGCTTTATCAATTGGGCTATCTCGCACAGACGATGTCCACAATGCAGATTACACTTCGGGTATTTATCTCGAAGATGATGGTTACTACTGGTTTCTTTTTCCGTTCTTTCAAGACGTATGGGAACAGACGGGAAAAATTATTGACCTGTATGACGATGCTGTCTTCAGTGCGAATGAACTGCCAGTTCTACTTGCGATCCTTGAAAGAGCATCCGCAGAAGCCAGAGAACAACCAGATGAGTGGGATGTACGCATCGGGTGGCGTGGTGACGATGCTCTCATGTCGACAGTAACCAAGTCCGAACTCCAAGCATTGCTGACGAAACTCATCGATCTGGTTACTGAGGCCCAATCAAGTCTATGTGCTGTCGTCTGTTTTGGAGACTAATCATCCTACGAAAACGAACGAAATTACTTCACAATTTGCTGTGGGTGCCGCCAGAGCTTGCCAGTTCGAGTTCTGAACCCAAGATCGTTCAGAGCTTCGCAGACTTCCATATGTGTCTTCCCCTGATCCCGGAGATCAGCGGCCCTGGTAACGACTTCGGCGTACACATCTCGAAGTTCTGGGGGTATGATGTTCTTTGAGTGTTTAACATGAGATATCGGTGAGATCGTTTTCCCAGATACCACAAAAGCCAGTGTGTAATGCAATGTGCCTGGGGAACGCGATGCATATCACCGCTTCGGTTTTCATCAACCATAACGAATCAGGACTGCATGCTGACTATGATCGCTGGTTGGAAAGTCTGTGATTAAGCTGAGTTACATGTCATCCAGTTCTCAGTTTTCAATCAAGATCATACTGTGTTACGTAACTCCATTTCCTAGCTTGGTTTCGCCCGATATAAGGCAGTGCATCCGTAGAGTCCATAAAACTCAAATTTGTCTGGATCCAGACCTTCAGTCACTGCCTGGTAGACCCCATACTCATGAGCTTCTGGATCTGCGTTTCTTGAATCATTGAAATCATGGAACAGGCAAAATCCTCCTGGAACCATCAGGGAGTCTAATTCACGGCAGAGACTCAATACCGGCTCGTACTCATGTGAATGATCGATAAAGGCAAATTCAAACTGTTTCCCTTCGGCCTTTAAAGCTTTGACTGCCGCGGTTCCTTCGTCGCAGATATTTGTTACTCCCCGATCTAATTTCTTCATACGCAGATGAGTTTTCGCTTCTTCTACACATTCTGGACTCATATCAATGCTGTAAATATGTTTGGACCAGGGAGATTGACGGGCAGCTTTTGCTAAAATCGTCGTACTTAACCCGTGATAGCAACCGACTTCCAAGATGTCTCCCTGGACAAAATAGGCCAATTCATACAATTTCAAAGCATCAGCCCTACGGAGCCATCCCGGAATGTCTTCTCCAAAACCCCACCGGCTTTTTTTCACTTTAACTAAATCATCTTCATTCACTGGGCACTTAGCATAAACGGCGTGGGATGAGTTAATATAGGCCTTGGGGAAATCAAATGTGGGAAGATATTCAGGTAATGTTAAACCAATTTGATCTAATTCTACAAATAACTCTGGATGCTTATTCATCTTAATTCGATTCTTTGCTTGAAAAAAGTTATCTGGATTATCGTATGATTAGTTATTGCAGGAACCCCAGGACTTAATTTGACTCAGTAATACTTACCATCATTTCAAAACACGGAATCCTAGCATTTCAAGATTAACTGTCAATAAGAATAATTGTTAAGTCGTCACCGACCTCTCCAGGATGAAATCTCGCTTTAAGTCACTCTGGCATAGGAGTCAATCGAAGTTCTAGTCAGGCATCCCTGTCTGGAAATTTCGTGGGCCTCGCCTATGGATAGTGAATGGAACAACCAAAACGAACGTGTTCGGTAAGCGTAAAGCCAGAATGAAATGGGAGTACTGGGTAATCATTCGTTTTCTCTAATTGTCACGCAAACTGCTAAGTTTGAGTGACAGTCGTCGCTTAATCCTGTGTCATATTTCAGAAATGCAAGTCCCATGATCGAAAAATGGATCGCCGCCCAGGGAATGAAATTCTGATGGTGTTGTTGTCCTGTCTGATCACCTACAGTCTGATCCTGGTTTATACTCGTATCACCACCCTGCGGAGCTTTTCAAACATGTCGGCTGCTGACTTCGTGATGACGCTGATACGAAACTGGAACCTGAATTTTTAAAAAATGTCATCGGCTTAGAACATCTGCTGGGAGATTCTCCGGTTACCCCTGGCTTGCGTGTCAAAGACTTTTAAACCTCGCAATCCACACAGCAGCAGCTCATCTTACGACGCAATACAGGTCCTGCGGGCACGAACTGTTGCTCACCAAAGCGTTCCTTGAGCTTCGCTTCCTCAACGCCGGCCTGCGCCATTGATGTGATAAAAAGGACAGCGCCGCGAAGAGGCATCCAGAGAAACGCTGGTCGTGACGTATTGAATATTCCCCCTGTCCACCTCTATGGCGGCGATCGAAAACTGGTTGCAGAGCCTGCATTCTATCCCACCGGTAATCAGGTGGATAGTCGAATTCGTGAACCTGTTGTCGATACTCAGAGTCAGATGGTAAGCTGTGCCTGGGACTATGGAAACAAAGTCTGGTGAAAAGACGTGGGGACTAAAATTGAAAACCAATTTCGACCGTCGAAGAACTTTGCAGGAACTGGAACAAGAGGACTGGGGAGAACCAGACTTCGATTCCTCTCTTGTAAAAACATGTCATCGTTTGCGGCGGGTTCCTCTGAATGACTTCTCAACAGAAGATCTCCGAATTATGATCGGCCAGCAGATCAGCCTGTTTTTTCTTATTCCTCTGGCGTTGGAAACTCTCGAAGAAGATCCACTGGTGGAGGGTCACTGTTATCCCGGTGATTTGCTGAACGCTGTATTAGGTGTCCCGGAGTCATTCTGGAACATACATACCGACAAGCGCGAAGTACTTCGTCGAGTCATCACCAAAGCAAACGAAACATTAGACTCGCTGAAAGAACACGAAACAAGAACGGTCCGCAAGCTGTTAGCGAATGCACCAGACTCACTGACCGACTCGTAACAGGAGACTTTTCATTCAACAACGAACAAGACAACCGTGAACTTTCAAAATCAGAAATCATTGTCGCTCGATCACTGCGCACACTCTTGAATCAGACTGCTGTGGGTGCGAGTTTTGAGGAAACCGAGGACTTCAGGCAACTCATGGGTGCGTTAGACTATTTCATTCCCGAAGTCCTGGCTGAACTTTATCCTGAATGGAAATCGGATACGCTGGATGATGTGATTCCGCTGGTCGCAGAACGGACCGGTGAAAGGGAAGCGGTTTTCTTTGGCATGAGTTGGCTGATCCGTGATCAGTCTGTTGTGCCGATGTATCTTCAACTGCAGATTGATCCTGCCATCGATCGCATCAACTGGCTGGAATGTCGCATCGGCGAACGGGGACCGCAGGGCATGCTCCGTCGACCGGGGAGTTCATTTGACAAACAACTGTATCGACTGCAGGGCCGGGAAGATCAGATCGACTGGGCTTACCGTGTGACTTATGGTGAGAAACATCGCTGAGGAAACGATCTCCCTGCTATGCCAGTTTACAGGTATCTCTCTCGGCTCAGCCTGTAAGTTCATTCAGCACGTATCGGATTTTCCTGGCTTGGCATGGAATGTGCGATTACCTGCTGGCATGTGTTAGTCGGTAAACTCCCTGCGTCCCCATCAGAAAGGCTGTGCGATGTTTGAGAAGTGGATCACAGACCAATGGGCTGAAATGCCGATGGTGCTGCTGTCGTGTCTGCTGACTTATGCGGTGATCCTGCTCTATACGCGGCTCACGGGATTGCGGAGTTTTTCCAAGATGTCCGCCGCCGACTTTGCGATGACGGTTGCCGTCGGTTCGTTGTTTGCTTCGACGATTTCCAGTTCTACACCCACGCTCGTTATCGGACTGACGGCACTGGCCAGTCTGTTTTTCGGACAGTGGTTGCTGGCGATGCTCAGGCAGCATTTTGTCTGGTTCAGTAAGCTGGTCGACAACGAGCCGCTACTGCTGATGCGGGGGAGTACGATTCTGGATGAAAATCTTAAAAAAGCGAATATTACCAGGGATGATGTTTATGGTAAACTGCGCGAGGCGAATGCCTTGAACGCCGACCAGGTGCTGGCGGTCGTGTTTGAAACGACGGGTGATATTTCTGTTTTGCATTCAGCAGATCCGGATGCGAAACTGGAGCCAGACTTTTTTCGCAATGTGACTGGTGCAGAGCAGCTGTTTGAAAACCGGGAGTCTGCTTCCGGACATTGACCCGTAACTGATTCTTCCCGTCAATAACTCAAGGTCGGACCGCAAAATTGAACAGCACACTCACCACACCTGAAAAAAAAGAATCGGTTTCGAATGAGCCCGGATGGCGGCGGTGGTTGTGGTACGGACTGCTGTTGATTTGTGTCATCCTGGCGATCACCGCGTTTTTTCCCTTACTGTTAGTCGACTGGTGGTGGGTGCGGATTGGCGATTTTCCGCGGCTGCAACTACTGGTCTGTTATATTGTCGTCCTGCTGACCCTGATCCCGTTTCGCCGGAAAATCACGGCGAAAATTGCTGCAGCCGTGCTGTGTGCGGGCATTGGAATTCAGCTGTTCTGGATCTTTCCTTACCTCGCGATTGCCCCCCATGAAATGGAGACCGCGCAGTCACAAAACACGGAGACGCGTCTGCGAATTCTGACAGCCAATGTACTGCAGAAGAACACTGATGCGGCAGCGGTTCTCGAATTGATCGACCGGGAACAGCCGGACATCGTCGTGTTGTGCGAAGTCAATCAACGCTGGATTTCCGACCTGGCTCCGCTGGAAACAAAGTATTCTTACCATCTCACGCATCCCCTGGATAACACCTATGGGATGGCCTTCTATACGAATCTGAGGGTGAAGTCGGCGGAAGTCAGAGGACTGGTCAAGCGGGAGATCCCCTCCATCGACGCGACCGTCCTCTTGCGATCCGGGAAAGAAGTCCGCCTGTTTGCCGTTCATCCCAATCCACCCCGGCCGGGAGAAGACACGACCAAGCGGGATGCGGAACTGGTACTCGTCGGTCGCGAAGTGAGTAAGAGCAAGAGTGCCATCGTGCTGGGGGATCTGAACGATGTCGGCTGGTCGCGCACGACGAATCTGTTTCAGGAAGTCAGTGGTTTACTCGACCCGAGAAAAGGGCGGGGCCTGTTTGCGACTTACGATGCCACCTCCTGGATCTGGCGATACCCTCTGGATTATCTGTTTGTTTCCGATGACTTTCGCGTGGCAGAAATCCGCACGCTGCCTGACATCGGTTCGGACCATTTCCCGCTGTTTGTGGAACTGAGTTACGAACCCGAGGCGGCTGCCAGCCAGGAAGGCCCGGACCTGGATTCAGGGGATCAGGAAGATGCTGCCGAGGCCGTGCAGTCTGCCAGAAAGAAGCATCCATCTCCCGAGAATAACTGACAGCCCACCGCGCACGCTGACCGCTCAGACACCGCTTCGTTTACTCCGACTACAGTATCAACACGCCGCCCGGGTCGTATTCGCTGGAAAATCGAGCTAAGTCCAGAGATCACGTATTGGCACATTGTTTGCGAGTTGGTTCCTCGAAAACAATTTATTAGCTGAGACAGCATTGAAGTGGCACTGCGCTGCAGCATGTCACATATTCTTGTCGGATATTTTTCATTATTAATATTTAGTACGTCAGATATCAAAAAGGATTTTCCATGTATCATCACGTTAAAAAGCTCATGTATACCGTCGATGTCAGCAATCCTGATCCGCGTTTTGGAAATATGCTGCTGGAACAGTTCGGCGGTGCGAATGGTGAACTGGCGGCGGCGATGCAATATTCCATCCAGGGTTTGAACTGCGATGATCCTGCTCGGAAAGACCTATTAATGGATATTGGAACGGAAGAATTGAGTCACCTGGAAGTCATTGGTTCGCTCGCCCGGATGCACCTGAAGCCTTTACGTGAAAAGGGAGAGGGAGCCCTGGAAGATCCCTTAATCGCAGTCGTGGGGGGCGGGGGAGTCTCACTGAATAACTCCCAGGGAGTTCCCTGGATGTCCACTTATGTCGATGTCACCGGTCAGTTGGAAGTGGATCTGCGTTCTAATATGGCGGCGGAAGCCCGGGCGAAGATCGTTTATGAACGACTGATTGAATATACCGACGATCCGGGAACAAAAGATGCATTGAAATTTCTCATGACCCGGGAAATCACGCATTTGAAAGCCTTCGGGCAGGCTCTGGAAAGTATGGATAAAAAACCTCTGGAAATCGGGGATCTGAAACCGGATGACAAGTGGGTCGATAAATATTTCAACGACTCCACAGGATCAGGCGATCTGGGTGATGACTATGAAGGCCCCTGGAATTCCGGAAAGGAATGGGAAGTCATCGAAAATCCTGCCTTTCAGAAATAATAACAGGAACCCGCATGCACCAGACGGGAGAGAATCATCTGTCCGAACAGAACCAACCTGAGACGAGAGCGCGAGCAGAAGCCGACATGGTGAAGAATGCCCAAACCCATTCTTCGCGTACCCTTGCTCACACGATTACAACTTTGATTGTTGTCGTGGTTCTCGCCTCAGCGTTGGTCATTACGTGGGAGATTATCCTGGCGCTGTTCCTGGCAGTGTTGTTTGGCGTGTTCCTGAATCATTCCAGCCACGAGTTGAGTAAACTGATTCGCCTGCCCTATAAAGCCAGCCTGGCAGCAGTGGTTCTGTTACTGATCGGAGCCTGGTTTGGAATCACGATTTTTTTCTTTGTCCAGATCAACACTCAGATCGATGAAGTCCGCCAGCAGATTGAGCGGGGTGTCGAACAGGTGCGGAACTGGGCTGATGAGTATACGTCTATCAACTCGGCCATTCATTCCACACCAATGCTGGTCCCGCTACTGGCCCCACAAAAAAAGCCGGAGGATCCAAAGCAGTCGGAAAACAAGTCTTCCCGCGAATCCGATTTCGCTTCAGAGCAGAACTCGGCAAATCAGGGTAGTTCCGATAAAGAAGCCGAATCAAAAGATAAGCAGTCGCAGTCCGGTTTACAGTCGCTGACGCAGCCCGCTCAGCAGGCTGTCTCTTTTGTGGGGCGTATGTTTAAATCGACGTTTGGATTCGTCGTGAATGTGATTCTGATTCTGTTTGTCGGACTGTTCCTGGCGGCTTCGCCACAGGTATACCGGGATGGGGTGGTCATCCTGTTTACTCCCCGGCGCAGAGACCGCATCAAGGGTCTGATGAATCAATTGAGTGAAACGCTCTGGCACTGGTTGCTGGGGCGGTTTGGATCGATGGTCATTACCGGCCTGGGTGCGTGGCTGGTGCTCTCACTGATTGGGGTTCCCATGGCGGGCACCCTGGGTGTGATCTCCGGGCTGTTGACGTTCATCCCCAATATCGGTTCCCTGATTGCATTCTGCCTGGCGATTTTAATCGCGCTTCCCAAAGGCACGACGACAGCCGCACTGGTTGTGCCTGCTTTCATCGGATTACAGCTGGTGGAAAGTTACCTGATTACGCCCCTCATCCAGGAACGGCAGGTCTCACTGCCCCCCGCGCTACTGCTCTCCTTTCAGGCGATCATGGGAGTCCTGTTCGGATTAATGGGAGCAATAGTCGCCTCACCACTGCTTGCAGCAGGCAAAGTCATCGTGAAGGAACTGTACGTCAAAGACTACCTGGAAGAACAGAATCCCCCGGCTCCCGATGCCGATGGCTGATCCCTGCGATCCTATGCTGTTTTGTAATCTACCTATACTGAAGACCGCGGGCAACGCAGGAAGTTCTAAGAGGAAGCCCGGTGGGCACGATGAGGGAGCAGGCGTTTTGTCATTGTACGAAACGGGAATCAGCTGCTGACAGGAGCTTTCTGGAACGTCCGAATCAACTGGCCTTACAGGAGAACATCTACGGCGCGAGTTTATGGTGGTTCCCGTTTGACTGTCACGTCTCCAAGGCCATTAAAACGGAGTGATACAGATTCAAAGACGCTTTAGTCAGATGTGATGCGCTCTAATAATTTTTGATCCGGAAACTTTTCCCTTGACATTCTAGGGGTAGTCTGTGATACTCTTCCCTAAGCATTCTTGGGGAGAGAGGCATGGCAAAAAAACAGAAAGCCGACCTGCTGCAGGGAACGCTGGATATGCTGATCCTGAAAAGCCTGCTGTCGCAGTCGCGGCACGGGTATGGCGTGGCGAAATGGATTCAGGTGACGACGCGCGGCGCCCTGGAGATTGAAGAAGGTTCGCTCTATCCGGCATTACATCGCATGCAGAAACGAGGCTGGATCCAATCGGAGTGGGGCTTATCGGAAAGTAACCGGCGGGCGAAATATTACGAACTGACGCCTGTCGGTCGCGCCCAGCTCAAAACCGAAGTCCAGTCCTGGTCTCAGCTGGTCGATGCGATCAGTCTGGTGCTGAAATCCAACCTGGCGGAGGGCTGAAATGTTACGTCACTGGTTCCGCACCCTGATCTCTTATCTGCGCCTGCCTCTCATTGCCCATGCGGATCGTGAACTGCACGATATTCGTGAAGAAATTGAGTTTCATCTCTCCTCCAGTGCCGCCGAACATCACAGTGAAGGCATGGATGCCCGGCAGTCTCAACAGACCGCGCTCGAGCAGTTTGGTGATGTCAAAGCGGTTGTCGACGATTGTTGTGACGTCTCGCTTTCACGGCATCTGTTCTGGCATCGTCTGCATCAGCTGATTACGCTGGGACTCGTTGGTGCGCTGGGCTGGCTGATCTGGCTTTATTTCCCGTCCCAAAATAAACCGCCGTCTGACAGTACACAACTGGCGGCTTCGGGATATCCGGAATCAGAAACGACTGGTGACATCCAGGGCACAGTCGTAGCCGAAGATGGTCAACCTCTCCGCGAGACTCATATACTGGCTGTGGTCAAAACCTGGCCTCCCCACGGTTTCAGACAGAACTCATTTACCGCCCTCACGCGTCCCGACGGCACGTTTCTTATCGAAAATGTCTACCCGCCCGGTCAGGAATACGAAGTCCAGATCGCCGCCATCGCCGACGCACATCTGTTGAAATCCGAATATATCTCAATGCGCACAGGCACACTGGAACCCTTTCGTTTTCAACTGACAAAGTCCGCAGGGCTGGTGCTGCACTTTGAGTCAAACGCGGGAACACCCCTGGCAGGAGTCAGCGCGTTTCCTTTTGAACGCATTGATCAAAGCGGGCAGGAACACTGCATTTATTTCTGCAGTGCCCGGCCCGTCGTCCGGAAATCGAATACGGAGGGAAATCTGCCCATGCCCCACTTTCTGCCGGGAGAACAGGTCACCGTTTACATCCAGTTTCCCGGCGGCGAATGGCAGACACGAGAGTTAACCGTTCCCGCTGACAAACAGACTGTAACCCTGACACCAGAACCTGCCAGCCACCTTGATGATGGCTGACACAGATCGAATCTGATTTTAAACACTCAATCATTCTGCCGCGCACAGGGTACGCGCCGCGATTTGAACAGAAAGGCCCGATGATGCATCCCAGATACTACTTCACTTTGACCTGGATCTTACTCATCCCGTTGAGCATGAATGTTTCGTATTCCGCGGAAACAGAGGTGCTGCTCAAGGACAGTTTCGAAACCGGTACCACAGCCCCCGAAGGCTGGCAGAGCGGCTTTGATGTGCCCGGCGTCAGGTATGTCTACGATAAGGGGCGCGGAAAAACAGGAGACCGCAGTCTCTCTCTGCAGAAATCCGCCCGCCGTTATTTTCCAATCGCACAATGGTATCGCCTGCTCCCTTATCAAGGTGAGAAACAGAATCTCCAGGTCCAGTGTGAAGTGCGGGCAGAACAGGCCACCAAAGCCATCATCGATGTACAATTCCTGGATGAGAACAAAAAAAGTCTCGGACATCAGTGGCTCAGTTATATCGGCGCCAAACAGTCAGGCGATTCGCCCGTCAGCCATGACTGGAAAACTTATACGGGGGACACAACAATCCCGGAGAACACAAAACAGATTGTCATCGGCCTGCAGATCTATGGACCGGGGAAAATCTGGTTTGATGATCTGGAAGTTTCCTTAACCAATGGCGCGGGACCTGCGAAACCCGATCAGACAGAGCAAGCCATTGATGTCAAAGTCAACGAAGAAACCGGCCAATACCTGTTGATCACACCGAAAGACAAACCTGCTCAGAAGAAACCGCTGGCCCTGCTGATCGTGCTGCCCGGCGGTGACGGCTCGGCCGATTTTCATCCCTTTGTAAAGCGGATCTTCGACAATGCATTGCCCGATGACTTCGTACTGGCACAACCGATCGCCAAAAAATGGACCTCCGATCAAAAAGTCGTCTGGCCTGCGCAAGCCAGTCAAACTGCGGATTCGAAATTTACTACAGAAGAACTGATTGCAGCCGTGATCAAAAATGTCAGTGAAAAACAAAACATCGATCCGAAACGAATTTATCTGCTGGCCTGGTCTTCGGGTGGCCCCGCTGCCTACGCGGCTCTGCTTCAAAAAGAAACAGACATTGCCGGCGCGCTGATTGCCATGTCTGTCTTTAAACCAGATCAGCTTCCTGATCCCGCGAATGCCAGACAGCGCAGCCTCTATCTGCTGCATTCACCCGACGACAGTGTCTGCCCTTACCGCATGGCGGAAGCAGCGCGCGATACATTCAACAAGGCCCACGTGCGTGCCACGCTGGTCGACTATCCCGGCGGACACGGCTGGAAAGGAAACGTCTACGGCAATATTCGCCAGGGAATCAACTGGCTTGAGAAAACAGACTGAGCGCCCGCTGCTTTTCGCCAGGTTTCTATTTGACGTGTTCGAATCGCCTTGATCATCTAATTAATTAAAAGATTCCTTGACGAACTGAGATTCCCGCTGTAACATCATCTAAAGAATTAGACGATCGTGTGAAAGGCGATCAACGGCAGAACTTCGATTGAGGAATTTTTCGATGGCGCGACCCGGATCAGAACACCCGACCGAACTGGAACTGGAAATTCTGAAGATCCTCTGGGACGAATCACCGCTGCCCGTGCGCGATGTGCGGGCACGGCTCGAAGCCCAGGCCGCACGCCCGCTGGCACACAGTTCCGTGATCACGACACTTAACATCATGTTTCACAAGGGCTTTGTGAAACGCAAAAAGGACGGCAAGTCGTTTCTCTTCTCCCCGAAGCTGCAGAAAAAAGCGGTAACCGGCGGCATCCTGGATGATCTGTTATCGCGGGTCTTTGAAGGCTCTTCGTCGGCGCTGGTCATGAATCTGATCGAAACGGCCGACCTGGATTCCGACGAACTCGCGGCACTTCGCAAGCTCATCGCCCGCAAGGCAAAGGAGCAACAGCAATGATCTGGAATACTCTTCTTGATCCCGCCTTGAGCGGCCGCCTCTGTCTGACGCTCCTGCATTCGCTCTGGCAGGTCGCCCTGCTCGCTGGCCTGCTCTGGCTTGTGGAACGCTGCTGGCAGAAAATTACCGTGGAACGGCGTTATGTGCTGCATGTTGCCGTCCTGCTCTGTGTCCTGCTGGCACTGCCCGTCACATTTTTACTCGTGGGACCGGCTGCTTCAACACCAGTTGTTATCAGCCAGCCTCAGACTGTGAGAGATACTTTTCCCTCGCAGGCAGAGACGAAACCTGCTGCTCCGCCGCAATTCAGATCCGAAATGCCAGAACTCCTGCCCGGAGCGGAATCACCTTTATCAGAGAATCAAAAGCTGCAGCCCGCCAGCAATATTTCGCCAGAAAAAACCAAGACGTCTCCCGCAAGACGATCACAGGCCTGGCTCTGGCTGGCCCCCTGGATCGTCGCCTGCTACGTCGCGGGAGTCGTCTTGATGCTGGCGCGACTCGTCATTTCCAGTATTCGCGTGCAGCGACTCGCCGCTTCAGCCGAGCGAATCATAGCCGGGCCGCTCGTCAACTCACTGCGCGAGATTGCCCGGAAATGGTCGTTGAAGGCAGTTCCCGTCCTGGCACGCAGCGAACAGATCATTGTGCCCCGCGTAACGGGAATTCTGCGACCGATGATTCTACTGCCTGCTTCTGCCATCAGTGGTCTCACCACCGACGAACTGGAACTGATCCTCGCGCACGAACTGGCCCACATCCGTCGTTTCGATTTATGGATCAATCTACTGCAGCGGTTTACCGAAGCGATTCTGTTTTTCAACCCCGCGCTCTGGTACCTGAGTCACCGTATCAGCATGCTGCGGGAATACTGCTGTGACGAAATGACCTGCCAGTTGAAACTCGATTCCACTTCCCCGTTCGAATCGCGCGTGAATTATGCGACGGCCCTGCTGCATGTCGCGGAACTGGCCAGACGCAGCAGTGTCTCTACCGGCGACCTGACATCGCTGGCTGCCAGTGGCAGGTCCCCTTCAGAAATCCGCCGTCGCGTGGCCCGGCTGTTTGGTGAATCCCTGCAGGAGCCAATGCCGGTCTCGCGCAACGGCTTATGTGCTTTACTGCTGCTTGGCTTCTCTCTGACTCTGATCACCATGGTATCCCCTTCCAATGCCGAACCTGCATCTCAAAAAACAGCAATCAAAGCAGAAACGGAAGCACAACAGAAGAATCAGCCCGTTACGGACGACACCGACACTCAAGACCATTCTCTACGACAGTTTCAACTCAACGTCGTTGACCCGGACGGCAAACCGGTGCCCGATACGACCGTGGAAATCCGCAGTGACCCGGCTCCCACAGCCGAGCACATTCTCCGCGGTGAGTACCTGCGCGATGCGACATACGGTCCGTTTGTGAAAACGAATGACAAAGGCGAGCTTTTGTTTCGCATTCCTCTCCAGATGAAGCGGTTCAACCTCAGTATTAAAAAGCCGGGCTATGCACCCTACTGGGCCGGCTGGAGTTCTTATGAGCATCCCGAATCCATTCCCGCTGAATTTACAGCCATTCTGGATAAAGGCTGGACGGTGGGCGGCGTGATTGTCGACGAAGCAGGAAAACCCGTCGAAGGTGCGCGAATTTCACCCAGCGTGTATTTCAAAAAACGACCCGGCGATACCAGTCAGTTAGGCGTCGGTACGAAAATCAAAACGGATGCCAAAGGGCAATGGCACTTTGATTATGTACCCGCTTCCAAAGCAGAAGTCCATATCGATGTGAATCATCCCGACTATCGTCCCTGGCGAAAACGTGTGGCCCGCAGCGAATTTGAAGTGAAAGCCGATGCCAGTCCGTCTGCCAGAATCACACTGGAAGAGGGATTGAACATCACCGGCAGTGTCACGGATGAAAACGGAAAACCGATCGCCGGTGCGCTGGTCCGCACCAAATTTGGAAATGATGTGCGCAAAGCAACCACCGATGAGTTTGGCGTCTACCTGATTACCGGTTGTGAACCGCGGGTCACGCGCGTCGTCGTCTCCGCGAAAGGCCGTGCACCGGACGTTCAGGAGGTACGTGTAGAACCTGATATGATCCCGGTCGATTTCTCGCTGAAGCCTGGAGGTAAAGTCCGCGTGCGTGTTGTCGATAAAAACGGGAAGGGTATTCCCAAAGCACGCATCTTTTTCCAAACCTGGCGCAGGTGGTGGGTCGATAATTTTGAGTTCGATTATGTGAACCAGTACGCCAACGAAAACGGGGTCTGGGAATGGGACGAAGCCCCCCTCGATTCATTCAAAGTCGATATCTGCCGCCCGGGAGGCATGCAGCTCACGAATCAGACGCTGCTGGCACGCGAAGAAGAATATGTGTTCCAACCGCCCAAAGCATTAGTGATCTCGGGAAGTGTCGTCGACGCGAAGACAAAACAGCCTGTCAAAAGGTTCCGCGTCACTCCCGGAGTTCAAAGAGACGATTCAACGTCCAGCCTGTTCTGGAATACGTCCGAGAGTTTCGAGTCCTCTGATGGCAAATACAGTATTCGCATTCACCGAGACGATCCGGCCCACTTTTTACGAATTGAAGCAGACGGTTTTGAGGTAGCCACATCCCGTGCATTCAAACCTGATGAGGAAAGTGTGCCTTACGATTTCGCTTTGAAACCTGCCAAAGACATTGCAGCCACCATTCTGACAGCAACTGGCAAGCCTGCCGCCAATGCGCAAATAGCCGTCGGAATTGTGGGTTCTCAGATCATGATCAAAAACGGCAGGATTCGTAACATTTCAACGTATGCCACGCGGCTGCAGAGTGATGACATGGGGCAGTTCAGCATTCCGCCACGAACGGAACCGTTTCAACTGATCATTCTTCATCCTGATGGCTTCGCACACCTCAAGTCGGAAACAGGTCCGATTCCCGATCCCGTCAAACTCACTCCCTGGGCACGACTGGAAGGAACATTCCGTGTGGGAAAAGACATCGCCCCGCATGTCGACCTGACGCTGTTTGGTAACGGCTTCAATCTCTACGGCGACAAAGAGCCGCATATTCATACAGAGACTAATACCAAAACCGATGAAAACGGCCGTTTCGTTTTTAACCGTGTCTTTCCCGGCAAGTGCCGCGTAGGTCGAGAGATTACAATGATAGTGAATGAAGGCACCAGCGAGGTGACATCGTCACATCGGGAAAAGGTCGAATTATTCGCAGGAAAAACCACGACCCTCAATCTGGGGGGCACAGGTCGGCGGATCATCGGTCAACTGGTGCCCGCTGACGGTTATTCCGGCAGAGTCATCTGGAATTTGAATCTGATCCGACTCGAGGGCGCACTCGAACCGCCTCCAGCTCCGCCAGTCCCCGAAAAAATCAAGCAAAATGCAGCCCTGTTACAGCTCTGGTATGCTGAGTGGTTTAAGACAGAAGCGGGAAAAGCCTGGCGTATTGCGCATGAAAAGTACCTGCAACTGCAAGCAGACAACACCTATTTCTCGGCCAGTATAGGCGACGATGGTGCATTTCACATCGACGATGTACCTCCAGGAAACTATGACTTAAAGATGTGGCTGCATGACAATCCCGCCGGCAGATTGAAGCCAGTCTCGATCACCGTTCCAGCGTCCGATGAGAAGAATACAACCGAACCCATCGATCTGGGCACACTGACGCTGGAGAAGTAATAACTATCCCCCTCGACAGACATCAGTCGGAGGTGATTACGGTTTTCCGTACCGGAAAACTATTTCACCGTCTGTGTTTCCAGCGCGAACCAGGATTTATTCAGATAGCTGCAACTGCAGGCGGCGGAGGCATCGGGGACGAGTACCAGACCGCCGGCGGGGATCGCATTGATCCAGCAGCCCGGACGGACGCCTCCGTAGTTTTCGATGCTGTCGTTTTTATTGAAATCGAAATAGCCCAGCGTCGCCGACCGGAAGAACATCATGTTTTCGCAACTGGCGAGAATGCCGCAGCCGTAAGAACGTTTGAAGTTGAAAGGCTGGGGTTTGCCCGATTTCAAATTCCAGGCGCCGCCATGGGCATACACGGTGTTTCCGTTAATCAACGGTCGGGAGCTGTAGTTCGCTTTCGCCTCCCAGGTTTTTTCTCCCGTCGTACTGTTAAAGACACTCAAACGGCCCCCCTTTTCGGAGGAGAGCCGGAAGCTCGTCGGCTGATAGCTCATCAGCAGCGCGTCGTTCTCGGCACTGACGGCGATCATCGTGCCATAAATGTCTTCCTTGTTTTTCCACAAGACGTAACCATCGTGGATGCTCAGGCACAACAGTTGACCGGTGGCATGTTTAGCCGTTTTGGGAATCGGTTTACTGCGCGTCTCTTTGGTACGATCAAAATCGGCCAGCGGACGATCGATCAGGTACAGCCTCTCGTTGGCAATCGCAATCGCGTTGTGTCGAATCGAGTCTTCCGGCTCGTATTGCCATTTCAGTTTCCTGGTTTTGGTATCAAAGGCGAACAGCCGGGTCGATTCTGTCAACTGTTTCGTCATATCTCCCGTCGTCGCATGATAGCGATACGCGACCACATGATTCGGATCTGCGGCGGTGCCGATTAACATACCGTCGTGCCAGGCAATGTAGCCCCAGGGTTGTTTCGTTTTCTCTGCTGTGGAATCTTCGGAGGGAGGGACATCGAATGTATGCAGCAGCTCTCCCGTCGCAGCGTCCAGTTGAAAACAGCGTTCTTCATGTCGGATGAATACGGAATCGCCGCCCAGGCAGTAATTACTACCGGTTCCCGAAGCGCCCATCAATTCATCACCATCGTAGGCTGCCAGGACTCCCTCGATTTTAAACCGCCACAGTTCATGACCGTTATACGCATCGACTGCCAGCAGCCCATTATTGCCTTCATGAAACAGACGTCCTTTTGAGTACAGGGGGGCAGGACCGCGTCCGTGCCGCGAAGGAATGACGAAATCGAAATCCCGATACCACAACATACTTAACTGGCCGTTAATCAGTTTATCGTTACTGCACAACGTGTTGGCTGCATCCGCGTATTGATGCGTCCATTCGCCGGCACCCGCAATCGCGCCTCGTTTCTCAATTTTCAATTCACCCGGTTTCCCCAGACAGATCACGCCTCCATAAGGCCGCTGCAGGCGTTTGAGTTCCTGCTGAGGAAGCGCGGCGGGATCCTCGGTAAGGGATCTCCCCGAGACGACCAGGTTAGCGACTTTATTCGGTGTATTGGTTTGATCGAGCGAACGCTGCAGTACTGAGACGCGTGATCCATATACGCCTGCCGCCGTCAGCTTCTGACGGGCCTGCGCAACCAGTTCAGGATCGGCTTCGATGGCGATAATCCGCAACTGCGTACGGGTCGCCAGTTCATACGCTAAGGCACCATCACCACAGCCCACATCAAAACAGTACCCCTTCTCGATGCCGGTTCGTTCAACGATTTCCGCCGCCGCCCGGGAAGCCGCTGAATCAGCGGGGTAAGGTGACTTCTTCACCTGCGCGTCGTTATCGGAAGCGCGTACTGCCGTTTTATCACCGAACGCATAAAGCGTCCCGCGATCGGTGCTGACCAGCAGACGGGCGTTGCTGGCAGCCAGACCAAAAGCGGTGCCCTCCACCGGCGTGGACCACAGCGACTTACCGGTTTCCAGGTCAATGGTCTCAACCAGATTGGGGGCGCCGGAAACAATTTTGTCGCCCGCGATAATCAGCGCCGCGCTGGGATGTGTCTGCTTTACGGTCCAGAGCTGTTTCAAGGATTTTCCCTGCACCAGCTTGCCTTTGCGGTCCCGGCTTTCGGTATCGGCCCATTGATAACGGGAAATACTTCCCCGGCTCGCCTGCACCAGGCCATCCGGTGTTGCCACGGTCGGACCAGGTGCTGACTTCGCGATCGCTTCCCCGTCGGCTGCCTGAAACACCACGCCGCTGTTCAGAAACAGATCGCCGGACACAATCGTATCGCCGCCCCCCTGTGCCCGGTTTTTCTGCAGGTGAAAATATTCGAACTGACCGGTCAGGCGATTCATCGATGCTGGCACGGCACGACCGGCGGGCACCAGCAGGTGATCGCCGGCGACGGCCAGATAGCCTTGCGCCGAGATGCCACTGTTCGCATCGGCGCCCCCGTGGGGCTGAGGCATATATATCTGACCTGAATCCGTGTTCGACCAGACCGGCTTTCCCGTTTTCGCATTCAAAGCATGCAGAAAGATACCATCGCTGGGCCAGATTCCTGCAGCATAATAAACAGTATCATCGACGATCACGGCAGCGCCACGGGCTGGCCATTTGGAGATCACACGCTCGTTCCCCACCACCATCTCCGCACGCGGACCGCCACGATGTTTCCATAACAGGCTTCCATCGTCAACACTCAATGCGTAAAGAAAACCGTCATCACTGGTCACCAGCAGTTGATCCTGCCAGACCGTGGGAGCAAAACGCACGGGGCCTTCGGTGAAATATTCCCACACCGGTTTTCCTGTCTGCAGGTCGACCGCCTGAATTTTTCCGGTCACACTGTCGCCAGAGAAAACCCGATCATTGGCGATGACACAGTGATTCACACGATCGTAAGTCAGCCGTGTACTGCGTGGCCAGGCGGACTGGATTGCATGCGTGTTTCGAAGACGCCACTGCAGCGCCAGCTCCTCCGCCAGACCGTCTGTGGTGAATCCGCTGCGTTGTGCGTCGGCCCGGTAAGTGGGCCAGTCGGCTGCCTGCAGTCCCGCCTGACAGACGGTCAGACAACACGTCACCATTAAGAGAAGGCCTGCACGCTGGTTGAGAACGGCTCTTTTGTTTTTCATGCGCAATCGTTCCTGCTGCGGAATCGGTTCGTGTTAAAGTCGACGTGTGCTGAACCGGATATCTAAACATTCCCCGTTTCAGTTCCGTCATTTCTATAAAGCTCTCCTGCCGAGTGTATCACTCCTCAAACCGTCGCGAAACAGCAGACTGGCGTTGTTTTTCGTACTCTCTGCAGGATTCCGGCTTTGTTGAATTTGTGATGAATAAGCCGTGAAACTTCTCAGTATAACTCATGAAGAATGCAGAGAAAATCGTTTTGGAAAACAGCAGACTTCACCCGCTCACAGTTCGTCTCTTTCGACTGGATCGTGGAAGTAAAATGAAGAACCATCGATCAAGGCGACATCGTGGTGCAATTTTCGTGTTTTTTCTCGCACGGGAACACACAGGTTTGCTACAGTACACAATCGCGCAAACTCTATCTTGGGCCCTGTCAGGGAGTAACGTTACGATGCGGATTTTAATCGTCGGCGCCGGCATTGGTGGTATGACTCTGGCGGCGTTGCTCAAACAGCGGGGTCTGCAGCCAACGCTGATTGAACGGGCCGCCAACTTCGATCACGCAGGTTACATGCTGGGGCTCTGGCCGCTCGGGTATCGGGTGCTGCATGGACTGGGTCTGTACGACCGCTTCGCCGCCGACTGTGTCGAGTGCAAAGATTATGAAGTCCGCGACAATCATGGCGAACTGGTCAAGCACTGGTCGATGGCTCCCATCGCGGATCGCTTTGGGCCGAACCTGAGCTGCACGCGGCCGCAGCTGGTGAAACTGCTGCATTCCGCGCTCGACGGTGTCGACCTGCGGTTCAACACGTCGTTTCAATCAATCAGTCAGACGGGAGATGAAGTCGCGGTCCAGTTCAATGATGGTAAGATCGAAACCTTTGACCTGGTCGTCGGCGCGGACGGCATTCATTCCAAAGTCCGCCAGCAGGTGTTTGGCGAACAGCCTTATTATCACACGCACTGGGGAGGCTGGGTCTGGTGGGTTGACCCCGCGCAGCTGCCACGGGAAACGTTCTTCGAACACTGGGGCGCGGGCCGGTTCTTCGGCATCTATCCGACGAAGGACGGTGCCGGCGTATATGCAGGCGCACCGGCAGCCGGTGAGTTCGGCGAACCGGGACCGGGGCGCGGCGACCGCATCCGCGCACGGTTTGCCGGCATGGGGGAGCTGGCGGATACCTGCCTGGCGGCGTTGCCCGCTGACAGCGAAGACCTGTTTTTCTGGAAACTTTCGGACGTCCGTTCCCGCGACTGGGCGCGCGGCCGCGTAGTGCTGCTGGGCGATGCGGCCGCCGGTTTCCTGCCGACCGCGGGCATCGGTGCTTCCATGGCGATGGAGTCCGCCGCAGTGCTTGCCGATGAACTCTCCCGCACGAACAACCGGTTCATGGAACACGCACTGTCGCTGTATGTCAAACGCCGCCAGCACCGCGTGGAGAGCACACAGAACGATTCGCGGCACCTGGCAAAAATGATGTTCATCAAATCCGCCACCGTCGCCCACATCCGCGATGTCGCTACGAAATTCTATTCCCTCGAACAACTGGCCAGTTCGATCGCCAAAGCGTTCGACGAACCGATTTGACAGAGACCCGATTCAGCATGGACTTACTTAACCGATTATTGGGACACGACGCCTGGACGACACGACAGCTGCTCGAAATTTGTGCCACACTCTCGGACGAACAACTCGACCGGGAATTTGATATCGGTCACCGTTCACTCCGCGCGACGCTGCATCACATCATCTGCAACATGGAAATCTGGTCGACGTTGATGGCTGCAGAACCGATTGAGCCACAGAGCGATCAGAGCATAGCGGGTCTGCTCCAACGCCTGACGGTTGCCGCCACCCGCCTGGAATCGACTGGCAAACAAGTTGCTGCGGAACAAGCCTGGGACGAGGTCTGGATCGACGTCCTGGACGATCCACCCCGCGAAAAAACCTTTGGCACCGGCCTGGCCCACATCATCACTCACAGCATGCACCACCGCGCCCAACTGCTCTACCTGCTGCGCCTTTCGGGGGTGGAATCTCTGCCGGAAGGGAATGTTTTCACCTGGGAAACTCAGATTAAACGAGGCTGAAATATTTACTTCGCCAGATCATTTATCATTCGAGTGAATACATTATGAATCAAAAACCTGTTGAAACTATCGCAGCAGCTGGAAATACTGAAATCCCCTGTTATCTGGCAATTAAATCTCTGGGATTTGACATTTCCAAAGCTGAGGTGGATACAACACTCTCAGCCGCACAGTTATGGGTTGCAGAGAATTCTGAATTTCGTTTTCTTGCCTCAAGTCATCTGGAACTTCTGGGACTCATCTCAATGCGAAAGATACGTGGCCAGAACTGGAAAGCCGAAGACCGAGAAATTGATGATTACTTCGAGGAACATGAGTCCCATTCTTAAGATCTGCAGAAAGTCCTGCGTTCACACGATTGTTCTTTACTTTTGTGCACATACGCTATAATGAACTTTCGTCTCCCGGGGTGGCTCATTGCGTGCGCACTTGAGAGAACCCGCGCAGCACACAATTCTGTGAATGGCTTTGACACAAATTATTCTTTGAGGTGTCGGTATGAAGCAGCGACCTGTTTTTTTCACGTTTATTATGACTGTCAGTCTGTTGTCTTCAATCTTGATCGAAGCGGCTGAGCCGGTCTCCATGTCGGTTGCCGAGTTCTCACAACTTGATCAAGCTGCGCAAAAAACGCTATTACTCGACGTGTTTCAGAGACGACTGGAGCATTCAAAAAATCTTGCTTATGAAGTCGACCTGGATTTATTTATTCATGAGAATCAAGATGAACAGCCTGGTAAACTCCGAAGTTCGGGTCCGTTTCGACGCTGCCGTGAGTGGCGACTGGGAAATTCCTATCGCATGGATTCGGATATGTTTCGTCCCCAGGACAAACAGGCTTCTCAATGGATCTCCGATGGTTTTGATGGGAAAAAACGCGTTTCGCGCAGTACGTTTACGGATAAAACTCACAAGTATGGGCGAATCGATACGATCCATGACACGCTGCTCAGAGACAACCATTTTTTATTCTGGTTGAGCGGTGAATACCCCTCTCAGGAAATATTTCTGTTTCAGGATATTATAAAACACAAGGATGATTTCGATATCCAGACTCCCGTGGATGACAAGTTCGTTCAACTCACGATTGACTATCAGCCAAGCTGGAAAAAAGAGCCGGGTGGAAAACGAGTTTTCCTGCTGGATCCGAGCAAAGGCTTTTTACCAGTTCGTGGAACTTCCCGCTGGGAAGGAACACAACCAAATAGCGGACAGCGACAGTGGCGGATCGAACGATTTGTCGTTTCGGAAAGTAAACTGACAGGAGATGTCTGGATGCCCATTCAACTGAGAGAAGAAATTCTCGCTTCTCCTGCGCCAAAAACGATCGCAGTGCATGAAATAAAAGTAACTCACATCGAACACGGAAAAGTCAAACCTTCTGACTTGGTCGTTCCGTTTACCGAAGGCATGACCATCGTGGATGCCATCAAAGGTGTTACCTATGTCACCGACGAAGATGGAAAACCTGTCGGCCCCGTCAAGCCACTCAGTAACGGTTCCCCAGTCAATACATCGAAATGAATGGCTCACGAAACTCGCTTTGAATAAATCAAGTTCGTTTTCACATTCCATTTGAAAACCAGCCCCGGCTCTGTCAGACTGGTAGCAACCGTTTGATCACGGAAGCGTTGTTTCCGGCCATCTGTTTTTTCTGAGGAGTCTGTGATGCGAAGTTGTCTGAGGTTGTGGTCTCTCGTCATTTGCTGTCTATTGCTGTGGTCTGCTAAGCCAGTGGCTGCGGAAGAGCCAGAGCATATCGGGGCGCGGCGGGAGCTGTTTGTGGATGACTGGATGATTCACAGCCTGAACAACGCCCGGCAGGAACTGCATCATCCGCAACCCCAGGAAATCGCGATCACCTATGACGGGCCCGCGGAAGGCAATACCAGCTATTACGTGCGCATCCTCAAAGACGGCGACAAGTATCGCATGTACTATCGCGGCTCACATTATGACTGGGAACAACGCAAGCGCGGACATGCCGAAGTGGTCTGCTACGCCGAGAGTGATGACGCGATTCACTGGACCAAACCTGATCTCGGGCTGTTCGAGTTCGACGGTTCCAAACAGAATAACATTGTCTGGTCGGGCATCGGAGCGCATAATTTCTCGCCGTTCGTGGATACGAACCCGGCCTGCAAGCCGGACGAAAAGTTCAAGGCCCTGGGTCGCGGCAAAGGGGGGCTCTACGCGTTCGCCTCGCCTGATGGCATCCACTGGCAGTTGATGCACGACAAACCGGTGATCACCAAAGGGGCCTTCGATTCGCAGAACCTGGCATTCTGGGACGAGCATCGCGGCCGCTATGTCGATTTTCATCGCGCGTTCTCGAACAAAGTACGGGCCATCATGACGTGTACTTCAGATGATTTTCTCAAGTGGACGCCGTCCACCCTGATCGATATCAAAGACTCTCCGCCTCAACACCTTTATACGAACGCGACGATCGCCTACCCGCGGGCCCCGCATCTGTTTCTGGCGTTTCCCAAACGCTTCGTTCCCAGCCGAAAAGCGGCCTGGCATCCGGATCCGGAACACAATCACCCGGGCGTCAGTGATGGTGTATTGATGACGAGCCGCGACGGGAACACCTGGAAACGCTGGGATGAAGCCTTCCTGCGACCGGGACAGAACCGCGAACGCTGGTGGCAGCGGAACAATCACATCGCCTGGGGCATCACCACGACACCCAGCCCGCTGCCCGGCCATGTGCCCGAACTGTCGCTGTATGCGATTGAGAATTACTACGTCGGCCCCTGTCGTTTAAGGCGGTTCACGCTCAGACAGGACGGTTTTGTTTCGATCAACGCCCCCTATACCGGCGGCGAGATGACGACGCGGTTGATTACGTTCGACAAGTCTAAAGGGGATACGCCGGTCGAACTGGAACTCAACCTCGCGACTTCCGCAGCAGGCAGCGTGCAGTATGAACTGCTGGATGGAAGTGGCGAACCGATACCCGGCTTCACGCTGAAAGAGAGCGAAGAATTCTACGGCGACGAACTGGCACACACGGCGACCTGGAAAGGCAAAACCGATCTGAGCCAACTGGCGGGCAAACCGGTGCGGATACGTTTTGTACTGAAAGACGCCGACCTGTATTCGCTGCGCTTTCGCAATGAGTGAGATGTTGGACCTGTTGACAAGATTTCAATCTCTTAATTAAAGGAAGCGGCGATCATGTCTGCAGACATTTCTTCGGAGCTGAGTCGATATCGGTTTTGTGCCATGATTGTCGCGATTATATTGTTATTTCAGTTTAATGAAACCAAGTCTGAGTCGGAATCTTCCCTTATGTTTCCTCCGAAAGAAATGATGGGCAGCAGCTATGTACCACCCGATGACTCGAAATGGATTAACGAATTACCTGAAGATGAGAGAGGAAGATTTACAGCGAAACCATATTATTTGCCGGGAGATTTAAGTGACTGGTCACAGCTTTCTTTTTTGCAGGATCATAAATTGAAACAGGTGCGATTCTTTTTTATCGGTGACAAAGAACATCATGTAGATGTCACATTGAAAGACCAGGCCGTATGTCGAAAGCTGGCTTTGGCACTCAATAATCAATACATGTTTCGCAGCGCTGTTTCAGACATCGGACGAGGGGGTGGATCCTATGGTGGAGGCGCCTGCCTGGGTGTAATGCAGTTGCAGTTTGAAGGAGTTGAAGAACCGGTGATTATTGGTATCGCAAAAATTGGATTTTTCCTGGATCGTTTTTATGGAAGCACGCGGCAGACTTTTCACTCCAAATACCTGGCAGTGGTACTTGCAGATATACTGGAGAAGCACACTAAGTATCAGATGAATTCAGAATATATTGAAGCCCAGTCCGGTAAAAGATATTTCGAGTTACCCGCGAACCTGCTCAAAGACATGAAACCTTCACAATGAAAATCGGGATTCTGTCAGACTCACACAATCATCGGGAACGGACCGAGCAAGCCGTGACGCTGTTGCGTGAGGCGGGTGTGGAGGCACTGTTTCACTGTGGTGATCTGGCGAGCGAGGAAATCGTCGCGACCTGCGCGGTGCAGCCCTTTTATTTTACGTGGGGGAATCATGATGCCGACATGGTGCAAATTTTAGAACAGGCGGCGGAACAACATGGTGCGCACTGCCTGGGCTGGGGCGGCGAAGTGACGCTGGCGGGAAAACGCATCGCGGTTGTGCATGGCCATATCACCCGCGATCTGAAGCCGCTGCTGGAGGCGGCACCGGACTACCTGCTGACGGGGCATTCGCATCAGAGCCACGATTTTCATGTGGGCGTCACCCGCCGCATCAACCCGGGTGCGCTGTTCCGGGCGAAGGTGTTTACCGTCGCGGTACTCGATCTGGCGACTGATGAACTGGAACTGCGGGAGGTGGCGAGATGACATTGCCACGATTTCAGCTGCGCTACAATCGTTCGGGCCTGGGATGCTTGCTGGTATTTTTTGGAGCCCCGCTGCTCTTGATTGTGTTCTGGTTGTTCGTGCCGAAAGGCTGGCTCCTGCGCTGGGAATTGGAACTCCAGTTGCGTCGTTATGCCCGTTCAACGATTCAGATATCCGACCCTTCCGTGATCACAGTGCTGCAGGAATATTTGAAGAACGAGGACCATCAGATCAGAAGGACCACGGTTTCCGTGGCAGGCGATTTTATTGACTATCATCAAAACGAGAGTCGACCTCTGGTCACTACACTCTGCCAAATGGCACAGCAAGATCAAAGTATTTCCGTGCGGGTTTATGCGATAGTTACATTGCGAAAAGTCCATTTTTCGTCACCCGAAATCGATCAAACCATACTGACCTTGATTGATGATCCACATCAGTCTGTGCGGCTTGCTACCGAAGAGCTGCTGTTGACTCGCATAACCCGGGAACTGGAGATGTCACCGGAACTGTGCCGGGCCCGTAATCGGTTAAAGCCGTACCTGGAAGACAGTGATCCGAAACACAGTTCCACGAAAAGACTCAAAGAATTTCTGGAGCGATGTAAAATGAACGAACAGAATTAAAAGCCGGGCTTTCAGCTTCACCTGCGGGGCACACCTAAACAGATGCGAAAGCCGTCGCGGGAATCGGAGTAGGCCGGGCCCTGCAACCCTAAGCGGACGGCGCAGCGGGCATTGCCGGGGACGTCGAAGTAGTTACCGCCGCGACAGACGGGACGCGGGTTCTGTTCGACGACGTACAGTTCTTCGTGTCCCCCTTTGGGATCGAAATCGTCGAGGACAATTTCCCAGACGCCGCCACACATGTCGGCCAGCCCGAAACCGTTGCGACCTTTTTCGCCGTACTGATCGACGGGGGAGACGAAGGCAAAACCATCGCTCCACGGGGCATTCGCCAGCGGCCAGATTTTATTGCGGCCGGGCAGAAAGTCGACGGCGGAAATATTCAGACGGCCTTCACCGTCGCGAAGATCGTTGCCCCACCAGAAGTAGTGGCTCTCGCTGCTGCCGCCCCGACAGGCGTAAGCCCATTCGGCTTCGGTAGGCAGTCGGTATTCCAGTCCGTCCGGCAGTCGTCCTGCTTTGCGTTCGCGTTCCGTGAGCCATTTGCAGAAGGCGCGGCCGTCATTCCAGCTGACACAGACGACGGGATACGAGTTCCGTAGCGGGAAACCAAAATTTGGATCGCGCCAGCTTTTGCCTTTCATGGAGATCCAGGGATGCGGGGGTGCTTTGGCGGTGATCTTCCATTCGGGATCGAAGACCTGCGTCTCGCCGTCGGGTTGCTCGGCATCGGTGACGTAGCCGCTCTCCTCGATGAAACGTTTGAACTGTCCCACGCTGACTTCGGTGCGGCCCATCCAGAAGCCGTCTTTGACCTGCATCGGTCGCGGCTGTTCGCCTTCATACGATTCCCGCTCGGTACCCGGCGTCGCCCCGCCTTCAATGCCGGTCGCCCAGGCTTTCTCCTCGGGAGTACTGCCCATCATGAAATTGCCCGGCGGAATATACAGGACTTCCAGAGAGACATCGCCGCCCAGATCAATCTGTTTCACCGTCCCCTGCTTCGGCGGATCGGCGGCATGAGACGGGTTGCTGATTCCCCCTGCGAAAACAAGTGACAGGCAAAAGAGCGACAGACGGCAGACGCGGGAGATTCTCATCGGGGGGGTTCCTTGTTAAAGTATCACATGCTGGCAGGGCGTCTCAGGCAGGATCGAACTCTGAGGCATTGGATGTGTCAGAGCCTGTAGTATTCCTGAACTCACAACTAAAGGAAGTTAAGAAAATCCTACCAGACAGAACCGGCATGTCAACAGGCGAGTTGAAATGTCTGGGTTTGGATTCTTTTTTGTTTGTGATCACCCTACGGCAGAAAGGTGAAGCTGATGACTGTGCAGCAAAAACCGGATGGTTACTGGTACGGCGAGACTCATGCAGACCTGCGTCAGGAAATGACCCGATACAGTGAGTTGAACGGCTACCCCATTGACAATTTTGTCGACGTCGTTTGTACCTGCGGGAATGATTCATTTCTCTTTCGGACCGATCAGAATGAAGGGGTCGCACTGCGGATCTGCACTCAATGCGAAACAGAACATCTGATGGGTGACAGCGAGGATTATGCTGATGAAGCGGAAGTCGAAAAGCATATGTGTATGTGTTATGCTGAGGTCTTCCAGATCACAGCGGGCATTCATCGCTACCGTAACGCCGATGATACCCTGTCTGCAGATGTCAGGTGGCTTTATCTGGGTTGCCGCTGTGTGGACTGCGGCCTCGTCGGTAGTTATGCAGACTGGAAAAATGAATTCAACGGCTATGAAGCGCTCCTGTCCCGGATGTAATCTGTGGCCATCAGTTCGATATTTTGATTATTGACACCAGTGGCGGACCTGAGCGAAGTCATTTGACGGTTTCCGGTTTGCCTCATATAGTCAAGGTTGAAATTCCACAGCGTGCTCACGCTGTTTCGCAACTGCTACCTCCAACTTCCGGCAGAGCCATGATTATGAAATACTTTCTTACTATCTTGACCTGTTTCCTCGCTGTCATTCTCACAAGTCGTGTGGACGCGGATTTGAATCTGTATGTCAAACGCGATGCGGCGGATGGAAATGGAAGTCGGGAGAAACCCTTTTCCTCGATTGAGGAAGCGCGGGATCAGATTCGCAAAGTGCGGGAAAACGGACAGTTGAAACCGGAAGATCCTGTGACGGTCGACATCGAGCCGGGCGTTTATCCGGTTCGCAGTTCGCTGACGTTTGATAAAAACGATGGCGGCAGCAAAGGAAACCCGGTGGTTTATCGCGCGACACAGCCGGGGAGTGTGCGGATCCAGGGAGGTCAAACTCTGGATGCCGGCGCGTTTCAGCCGGTCACGGATGCGGCGATTCTGAAGCGGCTGCCTGAAGAAGCCCGAAAGAAAGTTCTGGTCTGCGATCTGTCGACCGTGAGCAAGGAACCTTTTGCGGAGTTCAAAGCCTCTTATCGGGGTGTCCCGGTCGGGCCGTGGCTGTATGTGAATCATCGACCGATGACACTCGCCCGCTGGCCGAATGCAGATGCGGCAGAGGAGGGCTGGGCTTCGTTTACAAAAGTTGTCGATAAAGGACTGCCCGATCCCAAAGCGAAAGATCCGGCGCAGCAGAAGGCACATCCCGGTTCGTTTGTGTTTGATAATCCGCGGCCTGCCCGCTGGAAGCTGGATGAGGGGGTATGGCTGCTGGGTTACTGGACGCACGACTGGAGTGACGAAGTTATTCGCATCGCCGATTACGATCCGCAGCAGAAAATCATCAGGCTGGCAGCTCCGCACAGTTACGGCATCATGGGGGGAACCTGGGGTGCGAAGGCACGTCGCTTTTTTGCGCTGAACGTGCTGGAAGAACTCGATTCGCCGGGGGAATGGTATCTCGATCGTAAGCAGAAGCAGCTGTACCTGTACCCGCAGGGAAAGCTGGACTACGCTGAGATTGTCCTGGCGACGTTAACGCAGCCTCTGATGCAGGTGCGGGGCACAAAACATATTCGGTTCGAAAATCTGAATTTCGAATTTGGTCATTCCGAAGGAGTTTCGCTGCAGTCGACCGAAGGCGTTGAACTGGCGGGCTGCGTCGTCGCGAACCTGGCGAGTGGCGGCATCTCGGTTTCGGGTACGCAGAATACGATTCGCAGCTGTGATCTGTACCACCTGGGAACGCGGGGCATCACGCTGAATGGCGGCGATCGCAAACAACTGCAGCGGGCCGAAAACCGGGCGATCAATAACCACATCCACGATTATGGTCTGTTTCAGCGAACGTATGCACCGGGCATTTACGCGGGTGGCTGCGGGCAGATTGTGCAGAACAACTGCATTCACGATGCCCCGCATAACGCCATTCTGTATGGCGGGAATGAGAATCTGTTTGAACGCAATGAAATTTATCGCGTGGTGATGGAGACCGGCGATTCGGGCGCGTTCTATACCGGTCGCGACTGGACCACCCAGGGAAACGTGTTGCGTCACAATCTGATTCACAACCTGGGGGGCGGCGATGCAGAGCATGTGAATACGATGGGCGTCTACCTGGATGACTGCGACAGCGGCGACACGATCGAAGGAAACATTTTCTATCGTACGGGGCGGGCCATCATGATCGGGGGCGGCCGCGATAACCCGATTCTCAATAACCTGGTGATTGACTGTCCGATTGGTCTGCACATCGATTCGCGGGGCATGACCTGGAAACAGTGGAATGACCCCCAGTCGGCCGGCTGGAACCTGGAAGAGAAAGCGGAAGCCATGAACTACAAAAGTCCGCCTTGGAGCACAGAGTATCCGCATCTGGCAAAGATCATGTCCGACTCGCCACGCGAACCCCTGTATAACCCGATTCGGCGGAATGTGTTTGTGGACTGCAGCAAAGAAGTCTGTCACATGGATGGCAACGTGAAGAAACTGCTCGGCAAGTTTGAGATCGAACAGAACCTCGCCGTGAACACGACAGGCGCGAAAAACGGCATTGCGATGACGAAAGACCTGAAAGGCTTCACCAATCTGAGCGGTTCGAAAAGCAAGCCGATCTCGCTGGGAATGGCTGTCGGCATTGACGGACAGCTGAAACTGCAGCAGGACCCGCGTCTGCTGAAAGCGAAAGCGTCGTTCGAAGCGATTCCCTTTGATCAGATCGGCCTGTATCGCGATGAATATCGAAAAGAATTACCGAAGCGAGATCCTCATTCCTATTAAACAGTTCAAACCATATTTTCATATTTGGCTGAGTGATTAATCGAAGAAATGACCGATGTCATATTACCCTGATTTAACTCCCTGTGATTACTTCGGATTCGACCATCAGGGTCATCTGTTAGCGGTGGGCTGGCTGGATGGTACTCAGGAATATTCTTCAGGGTCCGTGACAGAAGAAGATTATCGGCACTTGAGTATGCTGATTGAGACCGCTTTTCAACCCTTTCATTCCATGGGAGCTCATCAATGTAATCTATGTCAGTTTGATGGCGTCTCTGGCAATAAAAATATTTTCATCCCTGATAAAGGTGACATCCTCGTCGCACCGGAACTGATCCTGCATTACATTAATCAGCACCATTATCTACATCCGAAACGATTTATAACTGCGATGCGGCGAATTGAAAGTACTACTACCATGGATTATAAAAAACAACTATTGGCCAATCACGGTCAGTTTCTTCTGAAAGGCAATCAATCATAATCCCAAACCATATTTTCATATTCGCCTGGGTTCAGTAAAATCGATGCTGATTTGATGAACGAGCCATGCTGGCTCTCTTGAAGAATGGGGCATTTCGTGGCGCTGGATGATCTTTCTGTGCTTTCGCTGACGATTATAGACGCCGCGGATACGCTGGGTGTTTCGACAGCGTCGGTGCGCAACTGGATCAAGGCCGGTTATCTGGTCTCGACGGATCGGGGCTGTATCACCCGCGATTCATTCGACGGGTTCATAGAGAATATCGCCGGACAGGAGAAGCTGATTGCCCGGGCCAACAAATCGCAAAAAGACGGTCACGATCACGGTGCCCTTTCCAGCCGGTTTCGGCTACTGGTAAAGCAGGAGGAATTTGACAGTCAGCGGATTGGCGATGAGTACCAGGCATCGCTGTCGAACACATATCGTAACCAGGAAGGCGTCTATTATACGCCGGACTGGATTATTGAACGTTACTTTGCGGACCTGCCTGCAGATCGGCGGGCGTTGACATTTTGCGATCCCTGTTGTGGCTCGGGGAATTTTATTCTGGCGGCCCTCGATCAGGGTTTTGCACCGGAAAACATTTTCGGCTTTGATGTTGATCCGGTCGCGGTCGCGATTACCAGACGTCGAATCCTGGAACGGACCGGCTTTGATTCACCGAATATTCAACGTGCGGATTTTCTGAAGGCGAGTCTGCAGGGCAGGCCGCCTCGGTTCGATGTGATTTTCACAAACCCGCCGTGGGGGAAGAAGCTCAGTAAAGCCCAGAAGCAATCCTATGCAATTCAGTTCGCCGCGGGGAGCAGCAGCGATACCTGTTCGCTGTTTTTCTGTGCGGCCCTGTCGCGCTTGCAGCCCGGCGGTTATCTGGGTTTTCTGCTGCCTGACGCGTTTTTTAACGTCGCCGCGTTTGCCGATGCACGGGGGCGGGCACTGGCCCTGGATATCAAATCGCTGATGGACTTTGGGAAACCGTTTCCCGGCCTGGTGACCAAGGCCAAAGGAATTGTGCTGCAGAACCAGGCAAACCGGAATCAACCGATTGTCTGCGAAGGACTGACTGATACCGCGGTGCGGACTCCCGCCTCATTTCAACAGAATCCGAAAGCGATTCTGAATTTCTCCTGTTCCCCGCAAGCGGCGGCAGTGATCGCGCATCTGTATGAGGTGGAGCATCTGACACTGGCCGACCATGGGCGTTTCGGGCTGGGGATCGTCACCGGAAATAATAAGAAATATTGTGTCGCTTCGCCGCGCGCTGGTTATCTGCCCGTGTATAAAGGCGCGGATCTGCAACCGGGGTTACTGCGGAAGCCTTCCGTGTTCATTCCCACTGATTTCTCGCTGTATCATCAGGTGGCTCCCGAGGAACTGTATCACGCGCCGGAAAAACTGATCTATCGCTTTATCTCGTCGCGCCTGGTCTTTCATGTAGACACAGCACAGTCTTATTTTCTGAACAGTGTGAATATGCTAATCCCGGCGCCGGAGTTTCCAATTACGGGCCAGCAGCTCTGCCAGCTCTTGAACAGCCGCGTGATGAACTGGCTGTTTCAATCGATCTTCGAGACGCATAAAGTGCTCCGCGCCGATATTGGCGTCCTGCCGATTCACACAAAATACTTCGAACAGCACGAGGAATTTGACGAAGCCGCGTACGCGAACTTCCTGGGTATTGAAGAAACAATCGAGGGTGACTATCGCATTAAAGGGCGGGGAAAGGGAGCGTGATGAACACCGAACTGCTGCATGCGAATTTTGGCTGGTTACACGCGCCCCCGTTTCCGCCGGCCTGTTGTCATTGTCTGATCATACGCAGTGAAGCGGGGCTGATGCTGGTCGACACGGGGATCGGCATGCTGGATATCAAGGCGCCTGAAGAACGTGTCGGCAGGGAAGCAATGCAGGACGCCGGCTTTCAGTTTATCGAATCGGTGACGGCTCTCGCACAGATTCAGCAGCTGGGTTATTCGGCAACCGATGTGAGCGATATCATGCTCACGCACGGCGATCCCGATCATGTGGGAGGCCTGGCCGATTTTCCCGAGGCTCGCGTTCATCTGGCAGCGGAAGAGAAACAGCAGCTGGAAACTGACGATCCCCGCTATCGCAGCGCGCAGTTTTCGCATCGTCCTCACTGGGTGACCTACGACATCAACGACGCCGACTGGTTCGGCATGCCGTCCCGCTGTGTGGATACCGCCGTGAATATCGACGTCCGGCTGATTCCCCTGCCCGGTCATACCAGCGGCCACTGCGGAGTGGCGGTGCAGACCGAGGATCGCTGGTTCCTGCATGTGGGGGACGCCTATTACCTGCGGGGAGAACTGACTGACCCGCAACATCCGATCGGCGAACTGGCCGCGTTCCGCGCGACCGATAATGCCCAACGGCTCCACTCACTGGCGCGACTTCAAACATGCATCAATGAGCATAGCAACGCATTCGACTACTGCGGCTATCACGATACAAGCGAACTGCCCGAATCCGTGCCTGGGTTCGAAGAGATTCGCTGATTTGAAAAATTCCTGTTGACACACCTACAATGCGTAGGTATTAATTACCTACATAACGTAGGCACAACGGATTTAGGAGTTGGACATGGCGAAAGCAGATACCACGCCGCTGACGGAAATTCAGCGCGAGATGATGGAAATCGTATGGCAACGCGAGGAAGTGACGGTGAGTGAAGTGCGGGAAGCGTTGTCGGCACATCGTCCGCTGGCCCGCAATACCGTGCAGACCATGCTCGTACGTCTGGAAGAAAAGGGCTGGCTCAAACATCGCGAGCAGGGGCGGACGTTCGTCTATTCCGCAAACCGACCCCGCACGGTCTCGCTGGGTGCTAAAGTCTCGCAGATGGTGGATCGCCTGTTTTCCGGTTCCCCCGAGGAAATGGTGACTGCGCTATTGGAGTACCGGGGCCTGTCTGCCGACGAAGCCGAACGCATTCGTGCCATGATCGAAGCAGCGGAAACAGAGCCCACGCAAAAACCCAAACGACAGAGGTAATTCCCATGATCGCATTTGATTTCTGGAAGCCCGGTGATCTGCTCCTGCTGGGGAGTATGAATGTGTTGCTGCAGGTGACATTCGTGACAGCGACCACGCTGCTGCTGGCTCTGTTTCTGCGGCGTAACCCGGCGGTGCGGTATGGACTGTTGTGTGCGGCGTTGATCCTGGTCCTGCTGGCTCCGGTGATCACGCTGGTCATGCAGTCTTACGGAACGAGTCTGTTGACCTTCTCGCTGGAAACGGAAGGTTCGGATGCCCGCTCTGGTACTGAGGTGAGATACGATCCGGTCGCAGTCGATGCATTGCCTTTGAATTTCTCTGCCGATAATCGCGAACAACAATATGCAGCACAGACTGCGTTACCTGATCCGACCGAACCGGGCACCTTAAAACGGGAACTGCATTCCGGATCGGTGCTGGAGTTATCCAGAACACCAAAAAAATCAACGCTTGTCGCAAGTGTTGTCCCGACAAAGGAAGCAGAGGCGGTTCAGACACTCCGCATCACGCTGCAGGGTGTGCTGCTCATCTGGATTGCAGGCACCATCATCGCGCTGATCAGACAGCTCACGGGCTGGTACCGACTCACCGCCATTTTGCGTTCTGCGAAATCCAACTGTCATTCTTCACTGGCAGAGTCCTTCGCAGAAGCGGGACGCCTGTTTCCACACAATCGACTGCCGGAACTGGTTTTATCAGCGCATGTATCCGGGCCTGTTTCTGCCGGTTTATTCAGGCCGCGGGTCATTTTTCCTGAACAGCTTGCCGACCAGATTGCTCCCAAGGCATTGCGGGATATTTTCATTCACGAAATCGCGCACAGCGTCCGCCGCGACCAGGTGATTCTGTTGATTCAAAACCTGGTGTCAGCGTTGTTCTGGTTGCAGCCGCTGGTGAAGTTCCTGAACCGACAGCTGGCCCAGGCGCGTGAAGAAGTCTGCGATAATTACGTGCTGGAGAAAACGGACGCGAAAACGTACAGTCAGACGTTGTTCACGCTTGCCAGCCTGATTCAGAGTGAGCGATTTCTGCCCGGTGCGATTGGCCTGTTTACCTCGCGCTGGAAGCTCGAACATCGAATCGCCGGCCTGCTTGACCGGAAACGAAGTCGCTTAACCAGGCTCACAGGAAAGAAGCTGCTGTGTCTGCTCGCACTCTCATTATGTATGACAGCCGGTCTCGCAGCGGGAACCTTCACAACGGCGGTCGCACAAACTAAGGAATCAAAAAAGTCCGAACCCGTAGCGAAAGGCATCATCGTTCGCGGCACGATCACCACCCACGAAGACAAACCGGCGGCAGGGGCACGCGTAGAGATCATCGGGTTGAAACCTGTGGATGAGACAATACCCGATCGAAAAATGCTGGCAGAAGGAGTGGCGGACAAAGCAGGTCATTATGAACTGACGCTGCCTGTGGATGTGCCGAAAATGTATACCGAGATGAATATCCTCGCACGGACCGAGCACTCCGGTTTATTATCACGGAACAGAAAATGGCAAGGTGATTCCATGACCGTCGATCTGAAACTTTTCAAACCATCAAATGGTGTCATCCAGTTCGTCGATGCGAAAGGACGGCCTGCGAAACATTTGTCGCTGGAGATGGAACGGCGCAACATCAAAATCTCGGCACCTCCCGGTGCGGTCATTCAACCTTTGCAGACTGCTGATAAGCCGGCCAAACGCCCTCAGAATATAATGCACTTGGCCCCCGATTCCATGCTGATCCTCATTCCCCGCAAAACCGATGACCAGGGCAAGCTACTGCTTAACATGTTTGATCTGCGAAGAGGAGTCACCCTGAAAGTGACCGGCTCGGAACAATTCGCTCCGCAGTGGGTGAATATCAATACGGGTCAACCCGAAGAACGCAGCAAACACGACGGAACGTATCGTGACATTGTCCGAAACATCAAACCGGGAGAGACGTTGACAATTCCCCTCGCGCCGGCTCAGTGGTTTTCAGGCCGGGTTCTACTGGGCGATACGGGGAAACCAGCTGCCAACACGCGGATTAAAATCTGGGCCAGTCAGCAGGAACCTTTTGGTTCGATGGTTTCGATTGAAGGCAAGACCGACGAGGAAGGAAACTTTCGGTTGAATCCCCGTCCGGGAATTCGATTCGGAATAGTCGCATATCCCCCGCAAGGGACTCCCTACCTTACCCGGGAAATAAAAGATCTGCACTGGACTCCTGAAACTTCGAAAGAGATTGAGATCAAACTCGACAAGGTCGTACTGGCAGAAGGTTTCGTCCGCGATGCAAAGACCGGCCAGCCGTTAGAGGGAGCCGCGGTCCAGTATTATCCCGAGCGGGCTAATAAACGATACACGGAAGACATCATCACCGGCTGGCAGAGCATTCAGAAAACCGACAAAGCAGGCAAGTTTCAGATTCCTGTTTTGCCGGGTCCGGGATCACTGCTCGTACACGCTGCCGAACGAAAATATATTCTGCAGGAACAGGGTTCCCGGGAATTACACGAAGGAAAACCGGGAGGCACCCGGGTCTATGCTCACGCGTTTCAGAAGATCAATCCGCAGATGGGTAAAACGCTCGAACCGCTCGAGATTACCCTGCAATCAGGAGCCACGGTCGCAGGCACACTGGTCGATCCGTCCGGTAAACCCGTGCAACAGGCGCTGATGATTTCGCGATTGAAGGTCGCGCCTACTTCGCCCGACTGGTGGCGCGGTGAGTCGGACAAAGTGCAGAACGGAAACTTCAAGTTGGAAGGACTGCGCGAAGGGGAAGAATACCCGGTCTATTTTCTGGATCCCGAACGTCGGCTGGGCGCTGCAGCACTGATCAGTTCGAAAAACCCTGCGCCCCGAATCGTGCTCCAGCCGTGTGGCTCTGCCACCGCAAGATACGTGGATCAAAAAGGAAAACCGCTCGTTGATGAAATGCTGGGGGGTTTGAGAATGATCGTCACATCGGGGCAAACTCATTATGATCTGCAGGCGATTCGAAGGGGAGAAAAACTGGCGGACGAAGCATTCGTCGTCAATATTGACCGCTTGAATTATCAATCACCGGCTACGACGACCACCAGCGCGCAGGGGAAACTGGATTTTCCCGCACTGATTCCCGGTGCTTCTTACCGGCATGTGATTATTGTCGACGGGCATCCTCAAATCACCCATGAGTTTGTCCTGCAGCCCGGAGAGCAGAAAGATCTGGGTGAGATCGAAATCCACCTGAACGAGTGAGGAACGCTTACTTCCTTTTAGTGCTTGTAAATTTTGTGGCGGGGGCGGTCGGAGAGGATTTCTTCTTTGCCCCAGTTGGTGACAGCGCGGAAGGCGTCGCTCTGGATGAAGTCTTTGAAGGCCTGCTCGTCCGACCATTCGCTGGTGATCATGTACGAGGCATCGTCGGCAACATCTTTCCACAGGTTGGAACTGTCGTGCCCTTCCGCTTCATTCAAAGCAGCAAGCACGCTGGCGAACTTTTCTTCAAATGATTCCTGTTTGCCTTCGATAACGTGGTAATTCATGCCAACGGTGATCATGGCTTGATCTGCTCCTGAAAAATATGGTCTGTTAAAATTGCTGCGCTCATATTAGTACACAATCGTCAGGTTCACAATCATCATGAGCAGAGTACTTGATCAACCCCGCCGAGAAATCTGCGTTTTCTTTATTATTTCCATTCTGAACGCGATTCCCATTTTTTAATGCCGTCACTGGGGAATTCAGTTATATAATGCTACTTGCGGGCCTGAGTTCTAATCCTATTTTCCATGCGAGAAACTCGGTCCGGATTACCTGAAATTCCTGTTTCACCAGATATTCATCTAACCGGGAATCTTCAAATGGACCAACATGGTACAGACTGGTATGCAGCGGCATTGCAGAACCTGACAGAGACTGTGATTGCGGTCAGTCTTCAGGAACAGGTCATGCTTTTGAACTCCCCCGCCGAACAGTTGACCGGCTGGAAACAGAGTGACGCGCTGGGCAAACCGGTTTCTGAGATTCTGGAGTTTTCAACTAAGTCTCAGACGCTCGACCACAGTCTTCTGCTGGCGCCGGTTCTGCAGTCTGGCCGGACAGTCAATATTCCCGACTGGACGTTCCTGCAGGAAAGCCATGCCGCAGAACATCTCATTTCGGGTCAGATTTTACCGGTACGGGAGAAAAATGGAACAATCATCGGCGCCCTTTATCAGCTGCATACCAAATCTGCTGGAAAGAGCACTCAGCCGAAGCTCGGGCTCAGTGAACACGATTTACACACCTTTATTGAAAACGCGCCGATCGCGATTGCTTTATTCGATCAGCAACTGCGGTATCTGGCAACGAGTCAGCGCTGGCTGGAAGATTACAGTCTGGTCAGTGAGCACCTGCTGGGACGCACGCATTATGAAGTCTTCCCTGAGATCCCCGAGCACTGGAAAACAGCACATCAGCAGGCACTGGCTGGTTCTGTCTTACGTGACGAAGAATGTTTTGTGCGCGCGGATGGTTCGCTGCAGTGGCTGCGCTGGGTGATTCAGCCCTGGCATGAATCGCCGGAGATCATTGGTGGTATCGTGATGCTGACCGAGGATATCACGGAGCGGAAGTTACTGGAAATAGAAAACCGGAAACTGCTGGAACAGTTCGCCGCGTCCCAGAAAATGGAATCGATTGGCCGACTGGCCGGCGGTGTGGCGCATGATTTCAATAATATGCTGAATGTCATTTTAGGTCATGTGGGACTGGGTCTGCTGGACATCGATGAAAAACATTCCCTGCACGACCATCTCGTAGAAATTCGCAGTGCCGCCGAACGTTCTGCAGAACTGACGGAGCAATTACTGGCCTTTGCCAGTCGTCAGGTGATTGAGCCCCGACTGCTTGATCTGAATGAAACCATTGAAGATATGATCAAAATGCTGCGGCGGCTCATTGGTGAAGGAATCGAATTTGTCTGGCTGCCGGGTTCTTCGCTGGGGCTGGTCAAAATGGACCCCTCACAAATCGATCAGATCCTGGCCAACCTGTGTGTGAATGCCAGTGATGCGATCTCCGGCATCGGGAAAATTACGCTGGAGACACATAACGTGGAATTTGATGAAGCATACTGCCTGGAACATCCGGGTTATCTGCCTGGCAAATATGTGCAACTGGTGGTAAGCGATAACGGTACCGGCATGGATCAGGAGACGTTGAAAAATATTTTCGAGCTGCTCTGTAGAAAAGGTCTTGTCAGTTACAAGATCATGATGTTATGCGTGATGG
>NZ_CAXAVM010000035.1:0-44914 GCF_963972345.1 uncultured Gimesia sp.
GGCTGTTACAATAAAAAAAGCCGAAGACTGAATGAGAGTCTTCGGCTTTCGATTTGTTAGTGATGTTTAATATATAGTTTAGAAGTTGTAGCCAGGATTTTTAGGATCGAAGTCTGCATCCGTTAATCCGACGTTGGTGCGGATGTTGGTGTAGGTATATTCTTCGACTAATTCCGGCTGACTGTTTCTTCTGGTAGGCCAGTCATACTGTTCGACACGGACAGGCAGGTTGGTTTCCTTGTCGATGTACAGCCTGGTCATCTGGAAGCGGATACCCTGTTTCTGTTGCGGGTAGCTGGTCTGCAGTACTTTGCACTGCATGTTACCCAGTTTGGCATCCGGGAAATATTTAACGGCAACGCCGGCATCGACGGCTCGTTCTTCTTTCCACTGTTTCAGGATCTGATACAGCATTTTACGAATGCCGATCGTGGTAATCGGGTAGCGGCTCTCATCCATTGCCTGTGGGCTGTTGGGTTGCAGAGAGACGGTGCCGACAAGTCCCTTAATCCCGGTTTCATGGGCGAGAATCTGATTTCCATTTCGTCCATGGAAATAGATGACTTCGCGTCCGGCGTGTGGTTGCTGGAAGCCCAGGTAGACGCTCAATGGTTGCTCGCGAAACTTGATTGCCATTGTCTGGGTGGCCTGCATTTTACGGCCGACCTTCTCGCGTTTAATGAATGTTCCCTGGAAGTCTTTCACTTCCTCTGTCGTTTCGTAGCTCTTCATTGCGAGGCGAATCGCAGGATCAAGAGGATGTTCAGACTGTGCCTGTAATGGGCTGGTCTGTGTCAGGCAGGCAGTTGCGGTCAGAGCCAGAACTCCTGCGATGGCAACGAACTTCTTCGTCTGGCGAACCAGAACCGTGTTTTGTAAATAAGAGTGCTGTTTAACCATTGAATTCCGTGACTCCCTTTGTCGAAATCCACTTGCTTCAGGCTGATTTCCGACTGAGCACGGTAGGCGGAAACACTGTCTGAAACCAGTAAGAAATATAGACCACACAGATTTACGAAACCGCTGAGGGGTTTCCTGCAGTGAAATGATAAGGTCTTTTAAATGAATGTCGAACACAGATTCAATCTGCATTATGACTTGATACTGTAGTATAAGATCGAACCTCAAGACAAACCGTAATCAATCAGATCACGTGTTCTCCCTGTTTTTTTATAAATTGTCAAGACAGATTCTTCAGATTGACTTGTCGCTTTATTGCGATGCGTACCATTTATGTTTGCCAGGGCTGCCTGTTGACCCATTTTAACAGTTGGGGGTCAGGCAGGGAACAGAAGATTTTGTGTAGATTTCCTGAAAACAAGAGAATTCGCTAAAGTTCAATTGTTCCGTTTACGGTCTTTCTGTATGATCCGCATCCCTGTCACCAGCTGGATTGCTTTATATCGTTTACACTCGAGTGGTTTCAGGTAGCAATGATTCAACAGAGTTCCAGGTTGTAATCGAGCCTGGGACAGGCCATTGAGTGATTGTAAAAAGTGGTTGGCCAAGATGGTTTCTGGTAACCAAAACATTGAGAACAAGGAGTGTTCCCATTGTTCAAATCGGATAGTTTCCGATAGCGTGATTGCGAACATGGAGGAGAAACGCAAATGCGCTCCAAATCAAATGACTTTTTTTCAACGCTGCTTGTACTGATCCCCCTGGTCGCAGTACCGATGCTGGCGATATTCGGCATTCCGGAAATCGCTCCCGTTAAAAAGTCGGCTCTCAATGAAAACGATCTCTTCGAAAACGAAGGTTCCACCCGCTCTCCCTTTGAAGAAATTTCGTTCGACAGCTCGTCGCATGAAATTGATTTAGGCAGTGAAGCTGCTCTGGCAGATCGATCCGCTCAGGCCGGCGCGGGAATGCGAAACCCTTTTGGTGAAACAGCGTCTCCACAAAAAGGTCATAGGCAAGGGGAAGAATGGCTGCCTCCCGCCGGGGCCCTGGAAGGCTGGGAACTGGAACCCGCGCCTGCTCAGCGGAGGCCCGATCGGAATGTGAGGGAGCTGGCATCGTCAGAACCGCAAGAACGTCAGCCACCTGGCGGTAATCCCATCCAGCAGGCCTCATTTGATAACCAGTTCGGCGCGGCAAACGCACAGGATTCATTTAACCAGTCAGGGGTTCAGCCGATCGATACGGAAGCGAATCCATTTAATCAGAATACACAGCCACCATCGCAGTCAGAAGTTGCACCAGCGGAAGCCATCGATCAGCAGTTTCGGCAGCGTGCAGAAACGATGTTAAGGCGAGATCCCGCGACGTGGAGTGCCGCCGTACAGAAATTGAATGAACTGGGAATTCGTGATTATCGTCTAGAGCCAGGCTCCCGAGCTGACGAATTTTTATTCAGCTGTTCCTACTCTCCCCCTCACAATCCGCGCGTCTCGCGGCGGTTTATGGCAGAAGCACTTGACCCGTTGAAGGCGGTGATTAAAGTGTTGCAACAGGTTGACGAGTGGAATCAGAGTCGCTGAAACAACCAATAAAAACAGCCCTCTCTGAATTGATTCAAAGAAGGCTGTTTTATTTTGCGTTGGATTGTTTCAGACGGTGTCCCGTTTTACTGAAGCGTCTCCAGGGCCGTTTGGACCGAGTATCATAAATTGAGAGACGCCAGGTTTAAATGTGATGCGTATCAGAAGATCAGGCTTCGTTCTTCTTTTTCTTCTCTTTGTTTTTCTTCTTCTTTGCATCCATTTTTTTGCGCAGCTCTTTGGATGTCGGTGGTGCCTGTCGTTTCAGATGGGAGCGTTGATCGATCGTTCCTTCTGCTTCTTCGATCTGGCCACACAGGTCTGCAATTGAAGCAGCAACATCCTGCTGACGGTAAGAGGAAGAAGCCGACCAGGCACGGCAGCTTTGATGGCCTTCGATGTGGTAACTCTGATCAAGGCTGCGGATGGCGTGGCTGAACTCGACCATTTCATCGTTGATGGCAGTCGAAGCCGCACTTAATCCAACTGTGGCACCCAGAATTCCTACGGTACCAAGCATGACCAGTTCAGCAGACATCACTAAACCAGCTTCATCACGCCAGAAATTATTCAATAGATTCATAACAGACCTCTCAAGAAAGTGGTGACAGTTCAATTGAGAGTGAGGTGAGAATGAGTTCCGCCTGTGCCGATTGTAACGATTATTCGGATAAGTGGGATTGTAACGATTGTTTAACAGGTGTTAATATGGATTGACTGTAAAATTTAGATAAAATTTAAAATGGTTCGGCAAAATGTTTATAAGTGTTTGTGTGGAAAGACTTAATGTGCGATGGCGGGTAGTGTTTTCCCTGTTTTTCGGGAGTACCTGCGGCAAGGTGGGCGGTTGTTACAGCGCGAGTATGGCTGAGAAAAGTCTGGTCACGACAGCAGCGGTAGGTGAGAGGGCGGAGTTAATGGCTGTGATTAAGACAAATTCACTCGGCATGGAAGGATCTTTCAGGAGAAATTCGCGGGAGTGAATCCCTTTATACTTGCCTGATTTGTCGTTTCGGGGCATGATCGTAACGATCTTTGCTTTCGAGTTCACATAAATATGCCGCGGATCAGGAGAAGGGCCAGCCCAATATGTCTTCACAGCAATCGCCACTCACTATTGGTATTCGACTTTCCATTATGATGTTCCTCGAGTTCTTCGTGTGGGGGGCCTGGTATGTAACCGTGGGCAACTACATGGGGGCGAACGGGATGGGTGATGCGATTTACTGGGCTTACACTGTCGGGCCGATTGCAGCCATTCTTTCTCCCTTTATATTAGGGATGGTCGCTGACCGATTCTTTTCTTCAGAACGGGTGCTGGCTGTCCTCATGATTATTGGGGGCGTTGCCCTTTATATTGCTCCGAGTGTAGTTGGAGAGGGAGGAGCAGGCAGCAAGACATTCATCTTGTTATTACTGCTGCATATGCTCTGTTACATGCCCACATTAGGGCTGACCAACACGATCGCATTTACTCATTTGAAGAATCAGGAAGTCTGGTTTCCCCTGGTGCGTGTGTTCGGGACGTTTGGCTGGATCGGCGCGAATATTCTTGTCAGTAAGGTGATGGAGGCAGATATGACCTCCAAACCGCTGCTGGTCGCTGGGGGGGCAGGTGTGCTTATGGGGATTTACAGCTTAACACTGCCCCACACTCCCCCTCCTTCCAAGGGAAAGGCGATTTCTGTACGAGACATCCTGGGCCTGGATTCACTGGCTCTGTTAAAAGATCGCTCCTTCCTCGTATTCATGGCGAGTTCCTTATTAATCTGTATTCCGCTGGCTGCTTATTATGCCTACGCACCTGTTTTTGTAGCAGATGCTGGTATTTCTAATCCTGCCTTTCAGATGTCGTTCGGCCAGATGTCCGAAGTGTTGTTCATGATATTGATGCCGTTCTTTTTCAAATTCCTGGGTGTCAAACGGATGCTGCTGTTTGGGATGTTCGCCTGGGTGGCCCGTTATACATTGTTTGCAGCAGGTGCCGGGGCAGGGGCTGTAGAAATGGGAGCGAACAGCGTTTACTGGATGATTATATTCGGGATTGTTCTGCATGGGATCTGTTATGACTTCTTCTTTGTCACAGGACAGATATACGTCGATCAGAAAGCGGGCCCTGCCATTCGTGCACAGGCGCAGGGTTTTCTGGTATTAGCCACCCAGGGAATCGGGATGCTGGTGGGAGCCCAGATCAGTGGTGTTTTAATCAATCGAATTGTGATTGGTGATGGTGCAGCCAAATTGAAAAACTGGGAAGAATTCTGGATTTACCCTGCCGTAGCTGCATTTGTGATTATGGTGGTGTTCCTGTTCCTGTTTAAGGATGATCCGAAACGAGCCGTCACCGAAGAAGACGTTGCCAAGGCGGCAGGCACAGAAGAGTTGGTTTAAGTTGCTGCCTGAAGAAATAAAACAGCCCTCTGTTCCCGGCGAGCAGAGGGCTGTTTCTGTTTTCAGTGTATGAAACGTTGGCAGTCAATGATTATTGACGTGGCACAGGCGCTGCCTGCAGTCGCACGGGCATCATTGATTCGACCAGAATAAATTCCCCGCGGAGATCATTGCGGAACCAGCGTTTTCCAGTCACGCCGACGGGCTGGCCGATCGCCGCATCCAGATTGATTTGTGGTGAGACCGGCTGCAGATAAGCCAGAAACTGGCCGTTGGGAGCAGTCAGTGCATGTGTGGGCATTCCCCGGCGAACATTGCTCAGCCGGCGAACGATTCCCGCTCCAGAGAATTGAGGCTGCGCTGCTGGTGTTGATTGCTGTGTCATGCCTGGTTGCGGTATTGAAGGCTGGGGTGCACTGGGTTGTGGCAGTGGGGCCAGCGGTTGTGTGGGAAGCGTCGGTTCGGATGCAGGTTCCGGCGTTGGTGGCAGTATCGATTCAGAGCCGGGTGAGATGCTGGAATCAGGAGTGGGATAGCGGCTCGTTTTATTCTGTTCCGGAGCCATCGAGACCAGTTCCGCATCGCGTTTACTGGTTTCTTCAGCCAGTTTCAGAAAATCCTGATACTCGGATTGCACTTTACGATAGCGATTCACGGCTTCGATCCGCAGGTCAATTTTGCTGGCGATCGCTGGATGTTTGATTTCCTGTTGCAGGGTTTTGTAATCCTGTTCCAGTCCATTCAGATCCCAGGCAGTCGGTTCTGCTTCGATCATGGCACGGAACTGAGTGTCGATCGTTTTAATGGCATCTTTGGCGGCAGCAATCTGTTCCTCTTCGGGAACACTGCGCCGGGCGGAGCCATCTGTGGGAGTTTTAATCATTTCCTGCCGGGGGGCAGGTGAATTATTGAGTTGTGTACTGCCCTGGCTGAACGGATCATTCTGATTGGCGGCGATGGGTTGATCGATGGGAACCGGGGCACTTTTTCCAGGTTGATACTGGTCTGTCGGGATAATCAGATGCCCTTCAATCCACCGCCATTCACCCGTGGGCGGTTTGATCTGGTACATCAGCACATTCCCGAATTCTGTGGGAACATTTTTACTGCCGAGAATAGTTACTTCATCATTTTTGGAAAGCCGAATCTGCTCAACGTCACGTGATTCACCAAAGGCACTTCCTACCCGAACCACAACGCCGTTTTCAGTGACGCGTCCTGATTGATTTCCTGTTTTCTGTACGTGTTCCGCACGGATCCAACTGAAGCTTCCCTGCGGAGGGGAAATCATGAACCAGCCGCCTGGATCGTGGCGATGCACGGTGACGCGATTCCCCTTTTTGAGTTTGAGGGTGGGATAATAACGCGTTCCATTCCCACTACGGACCAGCGCTTCTTCCGCATTGACGACCGCGTCGTAGGGAAAAGTGCGTTTGGCCGCAAAGCTATCGTCAGCAAGACTGAGAAACAGCCCTGTGATTAATAAAGGTGTCAGAATCCAGCGGTCTAACGGACACATGGAATAAGCCTCCGTGCTGACTATAAAACAGCCCATTTGAAAGTATTTATTGAGGTGTCGAATGTGATCAATTCAACAGATAAGGTCAGGGAATTCGAATCGAAAAGGATTCAATTGAGGGGAAAGGTCCTGGTAGAGAAGTTGAAAGAGGGGCGTTTAATAATCAAAAACAAATTATAGGGCAAGACCAAAAACCGTGCTGAACGAAGGTGTCTGTGATTTACTGCCAAGAATAATGTCAAACAGCGGGGTTTGCATGAGAGGAGAATGGAGATCGATCTGAAAATGACTGCAAATGCTCACTTTTTCGTATTGACGTAAAATCCAATCTATGCAAAATTATCGTTCTCTCAGTATGGTTAGCTGGCTCATATGACATGAATCCAGTTGTATCATTAGAGTAAAATCACATTTCCCAGAGACTTTGATCACGAAACTGTCATATAGAGGCTGGGTACAGTTTCGTTACCAAATCAAGAGAAATTCTAATTCGTTTGATCGCCACTACGGAGAGTGGTCCATTCTGCAAAGGAGTGCTTAGGTCGTGAAAAAAATTATTGCTTCAGTTACATGTGTTGCCATCGCGGGTTGTTTTGCCTGTTTCACTGAAACAGCGTCAGCGCAAGGCACCGCACCTGCTGCGGGGGCCAGCTCTGCAGTGCACAAAGTGGGCCTGATTGATATGGCGCACGTGTTCAAGAACTACGAGAAATTTACAGCGCTGCGTGAAGAGCTGAAAGAAGAGATCCAGGGGAGTGATGCCAAAGCCAAAGCGATGGCAGAACAGATTCAGGCAGTTCAGAAAGAAATGCAGGACTTCAAACAGGGAAGCCCTGAATACCTGGCACGCGAAAAACAGCTGGCCCAGGCTGCTTCTGATTTCGAAGCATTCCGCAAAGTGGCGCAGCGTGACTTCCTGCGAAAGGAATCACGAATCTATCACACCATCTACATGGAAGTGACAGACACAGTCAAGAAGTATGCCAAGATCTACAACTACACTCTGATCATGCGGTTTAACCGGGAAAGCCTGGACACGGATGATCCCAAAAAACTGATCCAGGGCATGAATCGCCAGGTGGTATTTCACCGTGCCGACGATGACATCACATTGTCAGTACTGGACTACCTGAACCGCAGCTACAAGCCTGCAGGGACCGCTACTGGCCCGAAGACAAGCACTTCACGCTAAGCTGAATGTAGTGTGAGCACTCTCTTGGATGCAGCGCAGGTTCTTTCACCTGCCTGCATCCTTTTTGTGATTTTTTCAGGCACCCGCCAGTAAGCCGTCAGCGAAGGAGTAGGCAATGCGAACTCGTAACCAGAGAACGCTGGCCAGATCATTACAGTGTTCCGGGGTGGGGATTTTTACGAACAGCGATGTGAAAATTCGCTTCTGTCCTGCCCCTGAAAATCATGGGGTTCAGTTTGTACGAACTGATCTGGCTGGTTCAAAACCAATCCCCGCTTTGATTGAAAATGCTGTTTTTAAACAGCGACGGACTGCAATTGAATTTCAGGGTGCCTCAGTCGAAATGATCGAACACGTCATGGCGGCGTTAGCGGGCCTGCAGATTGACAACTGCCGCGTTGAAATCAATGCACCGGAAGCACCCTGTTTTGATGGTTCTTCACTGGAACTTTCAGAGGAACTGCTGGGAGCCGGTATTGTAGAACAGCCTTTTCAACGGAAACAGATCTGCATTGAGCAGGCTGTGACCGTCGAGGATGAGTCTGGCAGCTTTATTCAGGCCAAGCCTTTAAACCGTTCGGTGCTGGCCATCGGCTATTACCTGAATTACGGCGAAGATTCTCCCGTGTCTCCCCAGTGTCTGACGCTGGAAATTAATCCGGAGACCTGGATGAGCCAGCTCGCCTTTGCCAGGACATTCGTACTGGAGCACGAAGTCGAAGCGATGCAGTCACTGGGTTTTGGCCAGAAGCTGACTGCGAAAGATCTGCTGGTACTGGGAGAGCAGGGACCCATCGAGAATGAACTGCGAACATTAGACGAATGCGTGCGTCATAAAATTCTGGACTGCCTGGGAGACTTTGCCCTGATCGGTTGTGATTTGCAGGGTTATTTCTGTGCCCATCAGTCCGGTCACGCGTTAAACCGAGAGTTAATCAAAAACCTTAGAGCAACACAACAGTCTGCACTATCTGACCACAGCTGGAAGGTTGCCTGAAATTCCATTTTCGGTTGCTGTATCAGCAACTTCACATTCACCATCTGGTACGTCGTTGACTGCAGACTTTTCAGGATGTCGAACATGCCGACAAAAATTTCAAATCTATCCTATGTCGATCCCCAGGCAGAAATCGGGGAAGATGTGACCATCGGGCCATTTTGTCATATTGGACCGCATGTCACTATTGGAAACGGGACTGTGCTGGACAGCCATGTTTCCATCACCGGGCACACCACGATTGGCGAACGCAATCGATTTTTTCCTACAGCCGTCATCGGCAGCGAACCTCAGGATGCCGGTTACTCCGGAGCACCTACCACTGTTGTGATCGGCGATGACAACCTGTTTCGCGAAGGTTGTACAATCCATCGGGGAGCGGAAAAAGAAGATCACTGTACCCGTATTGGAAATCGGAATACGTTTCTCTGTAACGCGCATGTGGCACATAACTGTCGCGTTTTTGATGATGTCACACTGGTCAATGGAGTGTTACTCGGCGGCCATGTGCACGTTCATGACCGGGCCATTGTCTCAGGTAATACTGTCGTGCATCAGTTCTGTACCGTTGGAACACTGGCGTTTATCAGTGGATCTGCCCGTGCTACCGTTGATGTGCCTCCTTTCATGATTTGTACTGGATCCGATGATTTTCGCGTGCGAACCGTGAACATAGTCGGGATGCAGCGTTCAGGAATTTCAGAGAGTTCGGTTGCCGCCATTCGTCGCGCGCATCGATTGTTTTACCGCAAGAATAAAAAACTGGAAGAAGTCCGCGAGATCTTCAGTGAAGAACTGGAAGGCGTGATCCCGATGGCATTACAAACCCTGTTTGAACATTTTCAGGCAATTCAGGGCAGTAAAGCAGGACGGGGACGTGAAGCAGCCGCACGGAGTGCCAAATTCAACCCGGAAGATATTAATCAGCAAGCAACACGGAGAGCAGCATGAGTTCATTGAATGTAGCCGTTGTCGGAGTCGGGGCGCTGGGCCGTCATCATGCACGAATTCTGGCAGGCCTGGAAGGCGTCAATTTGTGTGCCGTTGCTGATACCAATCCGGTTCAGGGGCAGGCCATTGCCGAACAGCATGGCAGCCGCTGGGTCTCCGATTACCGGGAGCTGTTTGAAGGCGTCGATGCCGTCTCGCTGGCTGTTCCGACTCACGCACATCTGGCGGTCGCCAGCGAGTTCCTGTCGCGTCAGATCCCGGTTCTGGTAGAAAAACCAATCGCCTGCAATCTGGAAGAAGCAGAAGAACTGGTCCGCATTGCCGAAGCACACCGCACTTTACTGCAGGTGGGGCATGTCGAACGCTTCAATCCTGCTACCCAGGCTGCCTTTGAACGTTGTCCGAACCCGCGGTTCATTCGCAGTGAACGGGTCAGTCCTTATACATTCCGCTCTACCGATATTGGCGTGATTCACGATCTGTTGATTCATGATATTGACCTGGTACTCTCTATTGTGAAATCGACTGTCAAAAGTGTGGAAGCGTTTGGAATCTCAGTGATGGGAGAACATGAAGACGCTGTCCAGGCACGTTTGCGGTTTCAGAATGGCTGCATCGCCGATCTGACGGCGAGCCGAATTTCACCAACAGCGAAACGGGCCATGCAGCTCTGGGGCGCTTCCGGGTGTGTCAGCGTTGATTTTACCAGTCGTGAAGTCACCGCTTATCGGCCTTCCGAAACGCTCCTGTATGGAACGCCTCCCCTTGAGCGCGCCCGGAAAGCGGGAGCCAATCTGGAAGCATTGAAGCAGGATGTCTTCGGAACATTTCTGAAAGTGGATACGCCGGAAGTCTCTGCTGCGGATGCTTTGACAGCGGAGCTTTCCAGTTTTGTCGATGCAATCCGGACGGGATCAGAGCCACTGGTTGGCGGTACACAGGCTCTGCAGGCAATGCAGGTTGCCGAGCAGGTACTGGCAGCCGTGAATGAGCACGAATGGGATGGAAGTCAGCAGGGAGCAGTCGGGCCGTTCATTCAGTTCCCCTCAGAAGAACGCCGACTGGCCGGTTAACGCAGCCAGTCAGCGAGTTGTGCCTCTGCTGTCAGTTCAAAGACTGTCTTATTTCAGCTCTTTGAGCGCGGCGGTGACTTCTTCTGCATGACCGTCGACTTTCACCTTAGGCCAGGCAGCTGCGATTTTGCCTTCCTTGTCGATCAGGAAGGTGGATCGCTGAATGCCCATGTACTTTTTGCCATAATTCATCTTTTCCACCCAGACTCCATACTTCTCTGCGATCTCATGGTTTTCATCTGAGAGCAGGGTGAAGGGGAGTTCGAACTTGGTTGCGAATTTTTCGTGTGAAGCGACCGAGTCAGGGCTGATGCCTAAAATGACTGTGTCCTGGCGTTTGAATTTGGCGACCCGGTCCCGAAAATCACAGGATTCGGTCGTGCAGCCAGGCGTATTATCTTTAGGGTAAAAGTAGAGGAGTACATTTTTTTCTCCCTTAAACTGACTCAGACGCACTTTCCCTTCCGGGTAGGCGGGGAGATTAAAAGCAGGAGCACGCTTGCCAGCTTCGGGTACTTTGCTTTCGGTAGCCATTTGAAAATCCTTGAGATTGAGGGAGTAGTCGGCGTTGTTGCCTGTTAAAAACTGCGCGAGCTTGCCAGCCTGATTACATTGCAGGCTGCGATCTGTCCGTTTCTCACGCACGTGCATTCTAACAGGCGGACGTCAGCTTTTCGACTGACCGTGTTTCACGAACGCGAGGTAGTATGCCTGGGTCACGTGCGCCAGTATTGCCGGTGGTATTTCATAATCGTATTCAGAGCCGGTTTCGCCTGCCCCTGGGAATTGATCAGACCGGAATAAGGAAAGCGTCTGGCATCCTGATCTCGAAAACGGGACCAGTATACGCCGGTGACAGAGGGTTTGGCTAACAGCAGAGGCAGGTAGAGATCGACCCATTCGGCCTGGGCTGCTTCACTCCAGCCGGTCTTCCACTGGCTGGCCTGTACCTTGGACATGGACGGGGTTTTCTCATCCAGGTCAGAGTCATCACTGGGGAAGGCGAGCGTGAGGTGCAAAGGCAGGTTCAACACACTCCATTTATCAATCAGCTTGGAGATATCCAGCAGATCATGATGATGGGACCCGTTGGGGTAGTAACCGATTCGCAGTTCCAGATCGATTCCTGACAGGCCGACTCCCAGACGGTCGATCGCGTCCACAAACTGCATGGGCGATAACTGGTGCTGACCCTTCGAAAGGTAATCTCCCCAGGGTTGTTCGACGCGAATGTAGCATTGAATGGAGTCGTCGGTCTGCCTGGCGATCTCGATGGCCCGGGCGGTGAGTGTCAGGCGAGTTTCCTCGTTGAGACCGAAGACACCTCCCGTATTCATCGCGGAAACCAGCGTCCAGGTGCGTATGCTGCCGGTATAGCGGGTAATGGCCGTTTCAATAAAATGCGAGATAATGCTCTGGAAATTGACCATATCGATCTTCCAGGATTCCAGCCAGTCGGGCAGGCCCTGAGGTGCAAAATCCAGCAGGCAGCCGCCCCGGATCAGCAGATTATTTTTCTCACACCACTCCACCTGCTGGTCACAGAGATCCCAGTCCTGCTCTCCTTCATATTTTTCGATCAGTTTCCAGTTGACCAGGTCAATATTCGCGGCATCAAAAGCCTGACAGATCTGCTTACCTTCGCTGGCATTGGGGATAAACTCCCCCAGATTACAGCCGAGCGAGACCGGGAGTTTCATCGACTGGGAGCGCTGGTGCAGAATGGTCAGTCGCTGACGGGCATAAATCTGAACCAGCATTTCCGCAGCCGCATGCGCTTTCTGCAATGCCACCCCCGCCAGTTCAGAACATTCTTCCAGTTGGTCCTGGATGACTGCTGCCTGTGCGAAAGCCGTAAAGGCTTCATCGTGTAATCTGATTAACTCAGCCGGGATATTCAGGCCTGCAATCTGCCAGACACTGAGCTGGTCTTTCAGCGTCGAGATTTTCCCCCGCGCGAGTTCGAGCATCAGGACATAAGGCTCTTCGCGTTCGGGAAGGGAAGCCGTTCGGACGACGGGTCGACCAAAGTCGGTAATATTCCAGACGATGTTGAGCTTACAGCTCTGGGACGTCTGCCTACGAAAGGTCAGAATATTCCCGTCTACTTCAACCCGCGTAGGAAACACACGGCCGTCGACTGCATTCAGATAGGCGCGATGAAGATCAGACCAGTCTTCAGGTACTTGAGAGGGTGCAATTAAAAAACGCAGGTTGCCCATGTAACGGGTCGCAATCGTTATCTGAATGTAGAAAGAAGAGTTAAGAGTGTCATCGGGTTTATTGTAGCGGCTCCTGAACGATTTTGGGATCGTATCGCACAGGATGATGATGTAACGGGTTAAGGGACGCGCGAGAGACCGGGCCTTGATCTCCATTATTGCATTTGAGAGACCAGAGGCAAGTGTAGAGTCGTATGTATGTACATGCTGGGGGAGATACTGAAACTGACCTGAGTCTGACGATCCCCCATTTCGTAAGGGATTTACGGGTTATAATCGGTCCTGAATTGTTTAGCAGCATTGATCCCGCTACACTTCGGGTGTTCAAATTCATTAGATTTTAATCAGGGTGGTCACTGCATATGGCTTCAGCAGCTTTTACTGAAAGCACGCTTTCCGGCGTTCCCGTAAAGCGGGGAAAAGTTCGTGATGTATATGATTTTGGGGATCGGTTGCTGTTCGTGGCGACGGACCGCATCAGTGCTTTTGACTGGATTCTGGCTCCCGGAATTCCAGATAAAGGCCGGGTTTTGACCCAGATCAGCCGCTTCTGGTTTGAACGTTTTACCGGTATCTCCAATCATCTGCTGAGCATGAACCCTGCCGATCTGCCTCTGCCCGATGACGCGGATCTGGAGGCCTTACGTGGACGTTGCATGGTGGTCCGAAAAACGGAAGTGGTTCCCTTTGAATGTGTCGTCCGCGGTTATCTATCCGGTTCCGGCTGGAAAGATTATCTGGCGAGTGGCGCCGTCTGTGGAATCGAGCTGCCGACAGGGATGCAGCAGAGCGACCAGCTGCCCGAGCCTCTCTTTACACCGGCCACAAAGGCAGAGACCGGCCATGATGAGAATGTCTCGTTTCAGATGATGCGGGATGCGATTGGCGGTGAGCTGGCGGACCGCCTGCGTGAACTGAGTATTCAGATCTATCTGCAGGGGTCGGAATATGCACGTCAGCGGGGGATCATACTGGCGGATACCAAGTTTGAATTCGGACTGCTGGACGGGGAACCGATTCTGATTGACGAAGTTCTGACTCCCGACAGTTCCCGCTTCTGGCCGGCCGACCTGTATCAACCGGGGGGCGCTCAGCCTTCACTGGATAAACAGTTTGTACGTGACTGGCTGGAAACCACGAGCTGGGACAAAAACAGTACTCCGCCTGTGCTGCCCGATGAGATCGTAATGAAAACCCGTGAAAAGTATTTTGAAGCATTTCAATTGCTGACAGGGCAGGAATGCAGCTGGTAATTCGAGTCTGAAAACGATTGGAATTCAGGAAAATCTGGCGATGGGGTCCCTGGCTTACTATACTGGATACAGTTGAATTTCTCCGGTGGGGCGAAACGGATTATCGTTTCAGTCGGAACAGATTACCCTGGTTCTCTGTTTGTACCGGTGTTGAGGCACTGGATTGCCAAATTCAGCGATTTCTCCTGAATTATTGCCAATGAACGGTTCGAGTAATCGTAGGTTATCGACAGGGATATTTAATTTCTCAAATTCGGACAGACAGTCTGTCGATGAAACCAGTATGACTGTACGACTAATACCTGAATTCGTTTCTGATTCCCAACACAGCTCTGGTCGATTATTTCCATCCCGTTTTGTGTCTGCGCTGATTCTATGTTTCCTTGTAATGAATTTATCTCTGCTTCCGACTGCACACGCCGGTGAGGTGGAACTGGAAAATGGTACGATTCTCCGGGGAGATGTCGTACCGATTCTGGGGCTGACGGAAACACTGGCGTCTCGCCTTGAAGCTAAAGATGTCGAAGTGGAACTGCCTCCCCGCAAGCTGGAAGCATTTCCGATCATTCTGATCGATGATGGAATGGTTCGTTATTTTGTCCCCCGCCGCGCGACGGTCCGGATGAATAACGATCAGGATCTCTCACGATATGAAACGTTCAAGCTGCCACAGAAGGTTACGGGGCGGAACCAGATGCTGAAAACCGTCGGATCATATATTGATGTTACCGATTTCGATAAATTTGGTCGACGGACCGTGACCCTGAATACGAGTCAAGGCAGTCTGCCTTTACTGCAGGGTGTTACCGAGATCACACCGCATCACCTTAAGCTGACAGGACTCAAACAGCAATGGAATCTTGGTCTGCGTACGACTTCGATCAAGGAGGAAATCCTGGACGCCATGCTGAACAACGCCATCGATCACCTGAACCCGAATGAGCGCATCGCGGTGGCCCGGTTCTATATTCAGGCCGGCCTTTACCTGCCTGCTGGAGAAGCTTTTGAGGCGATAGAAAATGATTTCCCGGAATACAAAGATAAAATCGCGACGTATGTTTCTGAGTTGCGCACACTGCACAGCCAGCAATTGCTGGATGAACTGAACCAGCGTCGCAGAGCAGGCCAGCATCGCCTGGCACAAGATGCCATCATGAAGTTTCCTACTAATAATGTGGCGCAATCCATTCTACGTCAGATCCGCGAAGTTCAGGATGATTACCACAAACGACAGGAGCAGATCGATAAAGCACGCATTCGACTGGGAGAGCTGGAAGCAGAGATCCAGGATCCCGAAACGCGAAAGCTCCTGCAGGCATACCGTCGCGAGGTGATGTCCCAGCTTAATTTCGAAACCATTGATCGTCTGGGGGCGTTCCTCAATCTGGAAAGTGATGATTCACTGACGGCACGGGAAAAGCTGGCGCTGGCTTATTCAGGCTGGATCGTAGGTGCAGCAAATGTCGCGACCGATTTGAATACCGCGTTGAACCTGTGGACGGCCCGGGCCCAGGTCCTGGAGTACCTCAGGACCGAAAATAAGCAACTCCGCGAAAATATGCTTGAAACGCTGAGTAAACTGGAAGGCATCTCCGCGGCAGTCGTCAAACAGATGATTCCGCTCCTGCCACCCATTCTGGATGCGCCAGTGCGGGATGTTACAGATTCCTTTCCCGTTCATGTGACAGACCCGAACGCCGAAGTGCCCGTGTCATATTCCGTTTTGTTACCCATTGAATATGATCCGCATCATACCTATCCCATGATTGTCGCGCTGCGTCCTTCTACTCTGAGTGCCGATTCAGAACTGGGCTGGTGGGGCAAGTATAAAGATGGCCCCGGCCAGTCACAACGTCGCGGTTACATCGTGATTGCACCGGAATACCTGCAGAAAGACCAGCACAATTACGAGGACAATGTCACCGCACATTACGCTGTCATTGAATCCATTCGCGATGCGCGAAAACGCTTCAATGTGGATTCGGACCGTGTATTTCTCACAGGACACGGAACCGGCGCTGATGCAGCTTTTGATATCGGGATGTCGCATCCGGACCTGTTTGCCGGCGTGATTCCCATTGCAGGCAAAACCAGTGCCTTCAACCTGCACTACTGGCAGAATGCCAAAGATTTGCCCTTCTACATTGTGGGAGGTGAGCTGGACCGGGATACTCTGGAGCATAATTCGCTGGTGATCAATCGCATGATGCGCTATGGCTATGATGTGATTTATGCCGAGTACAAAGGCCGCGGCTATGAAAGCTATTACGAAGAGATTCACAATCTGTTTAACTGGATGGAACTCCAGAAACGGTTTAAGTATCCCAAAGAGCTTGAAGAAAAAATTCTACGTCCGATCGATAATCGGTATTACTGGGTGCGCACGGAAGGCTTTCCTCCTCAGATTATGCGTCCGGTCAATTTTACCGGGAATCAGCGTATCCGCACGCGCCCCGTGAGCCTGAAAGTCAGCATCAAATTAGGCAATGTGATTTATGTCAGTTCAGGCGGAAAGATCAACACGCTCTGGCTCAATCCGGAACTGGTCGATTTTGATAAACGCCTGGAAGTCCGCATAGACGGTCAGCGGAAGTTCAATGATTTTCTGCGCCCCGATATGAAAGCCATGCTGGATGATTTCAAAAATCGAGGAGACCGTCAGAAACTGTTTGACGCACGGCTCGATTTCTTTTAATTGCCCACAAATGACATGATCCGCGCAGCGTGTCCTGTGCTGGATGTCTTCCCGCTGACACGAATCCTCGCCTGATGTTTTCCCGGCTTCAATTCGCTGTTAAAGACGACAGTGCGAGGATAATGCAAACCTTTACTATAGTGATGATACAGGTCGAATGGCTGAAACGGACCATCATCAATACTGACTTCCAAGATACCGGCATCAGGGCCGGCCACGACAAAGACGCCCAATGCGGTTCCTTTGAAATCGAGCACCAGCTCCGCTCCCGCCTTATTTGCGGTCAGTATGGGAATGCTGGTGAAGCGGCTGCGTTTACTGCCGGGGATGTCATCCCACCCGGGTACCTCAATGGTCCAGCCTGATTCCAGTTTCGCATTTTTGATATCAATGAAATGTCCCTTGATAAAACTGTGGGGGTCGAGTGATTTGGCTGGCACCGGATGTTTGACCGGTTCTCCCGATTCCTGCCAGGCCTTCGTCAGCAGTTTTTCAATCATGGCTGCACAGATGGCATTTCCGAAGGGAGCGGGGTGGGTGCCTCCGAACTGTTCCCAGGTCAGCTGTTTCGCCTGAATCAGACGGGCGACTTCACTCGCCAGGTCAACGGTAGAGACCTGGTAGTGGCGGGCAACCCGTTCATGGCTGGAACTGGAGAGAGGTTTCTGTTTGTTTTGAATGGTCTCCAGCATGGAGGGATTCACAAAGTGAACCATTACGATATCCGCAGACGGGTTGTGGCGACGGATCTGGGCAATGATGCCTTCCATGCCCCTGATGGCGGCGGCTTCTGAATGACCTGCATCCTGGTCATCGTTGACGGCGAATTCCACAAAGAACAGATCGACGGGACCCTGGCTCAATACATCACGATTTGTGCGGAAGGCTCCCGTATTCGAACAGGTGGAAGAAATGCCAGCGTTAGTAAACTGAAAGCTGGTGTCGGGAAAGGTCTTTTTCAGGAATTCCATGACCATCGGACGATAGCCATTCATTTCCGTAATGGAGCCGCCCAGAAATGCAACATGGCCGGATTTGGTCGATTCGAATAGATGCTTACTGTTCAGATAGTTGCCCCGCAGCTGGATATGCTTTTCTGAAACCGCAGGAAGATTCTGGGGAGGTGCTGCGGTGACATACGTGTTGCTTAAAAAGAGGAGCAGCAAAACGAAATCAACGGTCGGTCGAGCGCCGTGTGTGTGGAATTTCATATCATTAGAAACTTAAAAAGAGGAAGCAATTCCTGTCGTGGGCAGGAAGATGAACGATTCGTGTGATTTCCAGCATGCAGAATATGAGAGCCGAGGTCAAGAGTTCTGCCTTTCAACAATTGATTTCAGGCACCCCGGTTCGCTACGATAAAAGCTGAAACGGAGCCGGTTGTCCTGCTTCGTACACTGAAAGCCCTCAGCGTTGGCAGGAGTATTCATGAAATCGTCGTCTTATCTCTTGGTTGTTTTTTCTGCGTTTCTGTTGGGATCACTATTCACTATGGAAACGCAGGCTGCAGATAAACCGCATGTTGTGTTTGTTACCGGAGACGATGAATATCGCTCTGAAGAATCCATGCCCATGCTGGCAAAAATTCTGAAACGCGATTATGGCTTTGACGTCACGGTCTGCTATTCCCTGGATGAAGAGGGACATATCGCGCCGGGAAATCAGAAATCCATCAGCGGTCTGGAAGTCCTGGATGATGCGGATCTGATGGTATTGTTCACCCGCTTTCGGGATCTGCCTCCGGAGCAGTTCGAGCATTTTTTGAAGTATGTTAAATCGGGAAAACCGGTCGTCGGCTTTCGTACAGCGACTCACGCATTTCTGTTTCGGGATCCGAAAAGTCCTTATCAAGAATGGAATGATAAAAAAATCGCAGAGCTGGTCGGACAGAAATGGATCACGCATCACGGCCATTTCGGCGACGGACATGAGTACCTCACCAAAGTGACGATTAATGTTGACGCCAAAGACCATCCGATCTTACGAGGCGTGGAACCTTATAAAGCTTATTCCTGGCTGTACCATGTGGAGGGGGGAAGCGAAGGACATCAACTGGCAGGTGACAGTCAGCCTTTACTGACCGGGCACTCACTCAAGTCGGGGCATGAGATGAAAGGCAACCTGGATAAGTATCCCCTGGACAATCCGGTCGCGTGGACCAAAACCTATACCGGTGAAGAGGGAACGAAAGGACGTGTCTTCTTTACAACGACTGCCCACCCGTTTGACTTTAAAGATCCCAATGTCAGGAAGCTGGCTCTGAATGGAATTTTATGGTCACTGGGAATGGAAGACAAAATCCCGACAGCTGGCGCAAAAGCAGATCTGGCTGGTGAATACGATCCGAATAATTCCGGTACCGGACCTGAAAAATACAAAACAGGCCAGAAGCCGCAAAAACTGTAAACAAGCACAGTTTGAATTTTAAATAAAGAGCATGGTCTTATATGAGGCTGTGCTCTTTTTTGTCGGTAGTTTGTTTGTCAGTAGTTTTTCCAGAAGCTGGGAACAAACAAAACGAGAATCGCAAACAGTTCAAGTCGTCCCAGCAGCATCAATACCGTCAGTATTACTTTCCCCGAGAGTGTGAAGTCGGCGTAGTTTTCGGTAGGCCCCAGTTCTCCGACGCCAGGACCAATGTTATTGAGAGTCGCAACGACAGCGCTGGTGCAGTCGATCAGTTTTTCAGGTTTATTCTGTTGCCATTCGGTATTCGGTTCAATCGCTGTCAATAACAGGCTGCTGAAAATGAATATAATCAGAACCAGGCTGAAATAGACGGTGACATCATTGCGAATCCCCTGTTCGATATTGGCAGAGCCAATCCGGACGGGACGGACCACATTCGGGCGAAATGATTTTTCAATTTCCAGCCAGATGATCTTGGCAAACAGGACAAACCGAATCACTTTGATCCCCCCTGCGGTGGAGCCGGCGCAGCCTCCGACAAACATCAGCAGCAGCAACAACATTTTGGAAGATTCATTCCAGGTATCAAAATCACCTGTTCCATAACCGGTGGTCGTCATGATTGACACCGCCTGAAACCCGGCGTAACGCAAGGCATCGGGAAGGTTGTTATAGATCTGATTGCTTAACAGGTTGTACGTCAGAAAAATGGTTGCCGAAGCGAGGATGATTAAGTACGTACGGTATTCGATATCATTCCGCAGCGGCGCAAAAAAATGTTTCCATGAATGGTCACGTGATCGCAGGTTTTTCAGTGAGAGAAAGTAGAGTGAAAAGTTCGTTCCGGCGATTACCATAAAAACCGCGATTGTAAATTCGATCAGCCAGCTGTTGAAATAGCCGACGCTGGCGTTGTGTGTACTGAAGCCTCCGGTTGCCATTGAACCGAAGCTGTGACAGAACGCATCAAACACGCTCATCCCTTCCAGCCACAAAATCAAAGCCAGTACCAGAGTAAATGTGACGTAAATCACCCACATCACAATCGCCGATTCCCGCACGCGTGGCCTGACCGCTTCACTGGTGGGGCCGGGAACTTCGCGCTTCATAAGAGCTTTTCCACCGGCGCCAAGGTGACTCAAAATGGCCACGAACAAAACAATGATCCCCATTCCGCCCAGGCAGTGGGTGAAACTTCTCCAGAACAGTACCGAGCGGGGTATCAGTGCCGGGTCTTCGAGTTCACGGAGTACAGAAGCCCCGGTGGTCGTAAATCCGGAGATGGATTCAAAAAGGGCATCAGGAATGGTCATCGGCAGATCCGGTGCCACCATCGAACCGGAAAACAGGTAGGGGAGACAGCCCAGAATTCCGGAATAGATCCAGCTCAGTCCCACAATGGCCAGGGCTTCTTTTCGCAAGATGGTGCCATGCTCTTTTCGACCGATCAGATAGAGCAGGGAACCGGAACCCAGGCTGCAGGCGATCGCCCCGCAGATTCCCCAGAATCCTGCGGCTTCGAATTCGGCAGCTTCACCAAAAACGGGAAATGCCCAGGGCAGGCTGAAAACCATGGAAGCTCCCACGAGCATACCCACGAGCCCCAGCAGACGACACAACAATAACCAGTTCATTATATTTCAACTTATTGATTTTGTACGGATTTGAACGACTGGATTCTTCCAGTAGATTCGAGTTAAATAGAGGTACAGCAGAAGTCGTGGGATTATAGCACGTCAGTACAAAATGAACGATACTACTCATTCCGATTTAGGAAATTCCATTATGGTCGCTCAGCCTCGCATTCGAATCGTTGCCGCTCTCTGTTCTGTCATGTTGTTTTTCTCAGCAGCTAATGCAGAAGATCTGGAACAGTTAACCTATCACAATCCCGGTCTTGAAGTGGATCTGGGAGTTGGCTTGTGGGCCTGGCCGCTGCCCATGGACTTTGATGGTGATGGTGACATGGACCTGCTGGTCTCCTGTCCGGACAAGCCTTCCAACGGAACCTATTTTTTCGAAAACAGTTCGAATGGAGAAACTAAAATGCCGGTCTTTGAACCAGGGGTCCGTCTCGGAAAAGGCTATCACAATACCTGTCTCTCCTATGTAAATGGCGTTCCCCGTGTCCTGGTCGCAGGACAGGAAGTGGTCGACTTCAAACAGCACGGATTTGACAAACTGACTAAGTTACCAGTTGATCGCAATGTGCATGGAAAAAAAGTTCGGGCGAATCAATGGTACTATGTTGATTACGATGGCGATGGAGATCAGGATCTGGTGGTTGCTGTAGGAGACTGGAGCGATTATGGCTGGGATGATGCCTATAACTCAGAAGGACAATGGACGAATGGTCCACTGCATGGATTTGTGTATGTTCTGAACAATGCAGGAACGGATCAGAAACCGGAATATGAGAAGCCGACGAAAATCAAAGTGGGCGATCAACCACTCGAAGTATTCGGCTGGCCTTCACCTAACTTTGCGGACTTTGATCATGATGGCGATCTGGACCTGATCTGTGGTGAGTTTCTGGATCAGTTGACGTATTTTGAAAATACCGGATCCCGCACGAAGCCGCATTATGTTGCTGGTCGTCGCTTGCACGATAACGGTCAGCCCATTCAGATGGATCTGCAGATGATAGTTCCCTCCGCGATTGACTGGGACCAGGATGGGGATATTGATCTGGTAATTGGAGATGAAGATGGACGCGTCGCGTTTATGGAGAATACGGGAGAGCTTCTGGGAGGCCTGCCTCAGTTTCTGCCTCCCCGGTATTTTCGACAGAAAGCAGCCGGAGTCAAGTTTGGTGCGCTGGCGACTCCCTATGCTTTTGACTGGGACGGTGATGGTGATGAAGACCTGATCGTCGGAAATACAGCCGGCTATATTGGTCTGATAGAAAATCTGGATGGGGACCCTCATTCTCCCAAACTGGCGGAACCCGTTTACCTGCAGGCAGGAGGACGACCCATTCGGATTCAGGCAGGACCCAATGGTTCCATCCAGGGGCCGTGTGAAGCAAAGTGGGGCTATACGACCCAGACCGTTGCGGACTGGAATCAGGATGGCCTGCCCGATTTGCTGGTAAATTCGATCTGGGGAGAAATTCTCTGGTACCAGAATATCGGCACCAGAACCAGGCCTGAACTGGCGCGGGCACAGACAGTTAAAGTTGAATGGGATGGAGAGGTACCGAAGCCGGAGTGGAACTGGTGGAACCCCCGTGGTAATCAACTGGTAACGCAGTGGCGTACCACACCCGTGGCCGTCGATTATAATCAGGATGGCCTGATGGACCTGGTGATGCTGGACCATGAAGGTTATCTGTCAATTTTCGAACGGGCGGGGTCGGGGCAGGATTTGAAGTTACTGCCCGGGAAGCGAATCTTCGTGGATGAATCGCTAAAGCCGATTCAACTCAATCCCAAACGCGCCGGCGGAAGTGGACGCTATAAAATCCATGTGGTCGACTGGGACGGGGATGGTCGACTTGACTTACTGGTAAACAGCATGAATGCCGATTTTTACCGCAATGAAAAAACAGTCGAGGGAAAAACAGTACTCAAGAACAGAGGGCCGTTGAGTGCACGAAAACTGGCCGGGCATACCAGCAGTCCCTGTACGGTCGACTGGGATCAGGACGGTGTGCGTGATCTGATTGTCGGAGCCGAAGATGGGTATCTGTACTGGATGCAAAATCCTCGTTCCCAAAAGTAATTTCGTTTGTAATGCGTGATCGGGCAGAAAAATGCAGTCCCAGAATCGAATCGCTTTGAAAGAATGGGGAGCTGTGTGTGCTGCGCTGGAAGAGGGAACCCAATCGGTGATTGTTCGTAAGGGGGGCATTCACGAAGGGGAAGCCGGCTTTCGCGTAGAGCATGGTGAATTCTGGATGTTCCCCACACGCTTTCATCAGGGAGCCGAACAACTACAGTCTGAGAAGAGCGATTTGCTGAATCAACCTTTGGCGCAGGAACCTGATTCCGGGAAGCTGAATCTGGGGCTGTATTCTGTCGTCGAAGCGGTTTTGGAACTGAAAGATCCGTCCCTGCTTTCGTGTCTGCAGTCATTGCAGGTATTGAACGAAGCGACAATCCAGCAGCGGTTTGAATACAGAAAACCGGGTTTGTTCGTATTGCTGGTTCGCGTCTATCGAATGGACCATCCTTTAGAAGTGGACCAGGAATCCCGATATGCCGGCTGTCATTCCTGGGTGGAACTTTCTCGGGATTATTCCACGGATGATCTGAAGCCTGTGCTTGATGTCGAACAGTTTCTGACGGTGAAACAGGCGTTTCAGGAAATCACAGCCAGAGCCTGAGATACTGTCGGCTATCTGTATCTGAAAACAGCCCGGCTCAAGTGCGCCGGGCTGTTTGCTTTGAATTTGAATCAGGGCTCTTACGCCTTGAAGATTTTCTCGCGACCGGTTTTTACATTTTTAGTTGCATTGCGCGTATCCAGGATCATCTTGCTGTGCTTGACGATGAACTCATAGTCGTAAGCTGTATGATCGGTGGCAATCAGCACACAATCCTGTGCCGCCAGGTACTCAGGCGTTAATTCCTGGCTCTCCATAGCGGGAACATTGTGGTGCCGCATCTTGGGAAGTTTCGGAATATGTGGATCGTTATAAGTGAACTCGACGCCCCGTTCCAGCATCAGATCAAGCAGGTGGAAAGAAGGGCTTTCGCGTGGATCGTCAACATCTTTTTTGTAGGCCACACCCAGCATGCAGATTTTGCTGCCTCTGAGTGGTTTGGACTTCTGGTTGAGGAATTCTGACAGCCGATCAATCACGTAGCGAGGCATGCGGGTATTCACTTCCCCGGCTAATTCGATGAAGCGGGTCGTCTGTCCTTCCTTGCGTGCCAGCCAGCTCAGGTAAAACGGGTCAATGGGAATACAGTGACCACCCAGGCCAGGGCCCGGATAAAAAGCCTGAAAGCCAAAGGGTTTGGTTTTGGCGGCATCGATGACTTCCCAGACATCGATGTTCATGCGGTCAAATAATGTTTTGAGTTCATTGACCATCGCGATATTGACAGCGCGATAGGTATTTTCCAGGATCTTACAGGCTTCGGCGATTTCTACCGAGGAAACCTGGATGACATTCACGACCGCATGTTCGTACAGAGCGGCGGCAATTCGCAGGCTGTTCTCTTCCAGCCCGCCTACCACTTTGGGAATTCCGGCAGCAGAGAAATCCGGGTTGCCGGGATCTTCCCGTTCCGGGCTGTAAGCGAGATAGTAGTCTACGCCAACTTTGAGCCCGGTCGCTTCCAATATAGGCAGCAGTACATCTCGCGTCGTGGTTGGGTAAGTGGTACTTTCGAGGACGACCAGTTGCCCGGGACGCAGGCTGGCGGCAATCGCTTCTGTGGTTTTTTCCACATAAGTCAGGTCGGGATCGCGACTGGTTGTAAGAGGAGTGGGCACACAGATCAGCAGGGCGTCGGCCTCTTTCATCCGCGAAGCTTCCGCAGTTGCCTCGAACTGCTTTTTCTCCAGCCAGTTGGTGACTGTTTTTGAGGGGATGTGCTGAATATAACTCTTACCGGCCTGTAGCTGTTCCACCTTGTTTTGATCAACGTCAAAACCCAGTGTCTTGAAACCGCTGTTCACAAACGCATCAATCAGAGGCAGCCCGACATAGCCTAAGCCAATAATTCCAATGGTTGCCGTTTTGTCTTTAATCGCCTGCTCAAGCTGATTTGCCATCTGATACCGTCCTTGTTTCGTTCCTAAATGCAGGGAAATGATACAGCTGAAGTGGCCGGATCATATCACTCGAACTTATTTCCTGCAAGCATTTTAGCAGTAAGGCTTCAGCACCCGACAAGACCGGCTTTTCTACTAGACAAGTGTTTGAAACCGGCTCTGTCTGAGCTGAATTATTCTTCGTTTGAGAGTAGTCCCGTATGCCTGAGAAGTGGTTCAGGGCTCGGTTCGCGACCACGGAATTCTTTAAACAGATCCATCGGATGGCGACTGCCTCCCATCGCAAGGATGGTATCCCGGAACCGACGCCCGGTCGCCTCGACAGCCTTTTCATCATCAAGGCCTGCCTCTTCAAATGCACTGAAGGCGTCCGCACTGAGGACTTCAGCCCATTTATAGCTGAAATAGCCGGCTGCATAGCCGCCTGCAAAAATATGCTGAAACGAGCATAAGAATCGATCCTCGGGCAGCATCGGCAGGACGGAAGTGCTTTTGCTGATTTCGCGCTGCACGTCAAAAACGGATTCAGCACCTTCCGGATCAAATTCGCTGTGCAGTTTCAAATCGACAACGCCAAATTGAATCTGACGCAACATTTGAGTTCCTGCCTGGAAATTGCGTGCGGCTTTGATTTTTTCAAACAGTTCATCGGGCAGTGTTTCACCCGTTTCGAAATGTTTAGCCATCCCTAGCAAGGTCGGTTTATGATAGCACCAGTTTTCCATGAACTGACTGGCAAGCTCGACGGCGTCCCATTCCACTCCATTGATGCCGGCAGCATCAGCTTCGTTGATTGTGGTCAGCATATGCTGCAGACCATGGCCAAACTCATGGAACAGTGTTTCCACTTCTCGAAACGTCATCAATGAGGGCTTGGAACCCACCGGAGGTGTCGAGTTGCAAACCAGGTGTGCGACTGGAAGCTGAACCTTTCCGTTCACAATCTTGCGACCCAGGCAGTCATCCATCCAGGCACCTCCCCGTTTGTCGGCAGGACGGGCATAGGGGTCCAGGTAAAAGCCGGCGATGTTTTCTCCGGACTCATTCGCGATATTGAAGTACCGGACGTCTTTATTCCAGACCGGTATGTCGTCGGTGACCTGGGTGACTGTAATCCCAAAGATGCGATTGACCAGTTGAAACAGCCCATCCAATACTTTTTCCAGCGAGAAATAGGGCCGTAATTCTTCATCGGTATAGCTGAATCGCTGTTCCCGCAGACGCTCTGACCAGAAAGCGAAATCCCATTTAATAATGGGTTCGGTTTCACCTTGCGCCGCGGCGAACTCCTGCAGTTCTTTCAAATCCTGCTGGCCATTATCGATGGAGGCCGTCCGCAGTCGTTCTTCCATCTCCAGCACGGCGTCGATACCGGGTGCCATTTTTTCAGCCAGGCTGATTTCTGCAAAGTTGGCATACCCGAGCAGTTGTGCTTTCTCTTTGCGTAACTTGAGAATTTCTGGAATCAGTGGTGCGTTGTTGATTTCACCTTCCGACGCACGCGTAATAAATGCGCGATATACTTTTTCCCTCAACTCCCGCTTGCGGCAGTGTTGCATGAACGGGCCGAAACAGGGAAAGTCCAGGCTGATGCGCCAGGGACCCTCTTCCGGAGTCGCTTCAATTTCAGGTGTTTTCTCTTCCCAACTGTTATAGGATTGTGCGGTCAACTGTTTGAGACTGTCAGGGAAGCCGACGACATCATCGGCACTGGTAATGATCAGCGTAAATGCTTTTGTGGCATCCAGTACATTGTTGGCAAATTTCGTGGACAGGCTCGAAAGTTCTCTGGCAATTTCATTGAATCGGACCAGCTGTTCGCCGGAAAGACCGATGCCGGCCAGTTCCGCTGACAGGATTCGTTTCTCGATAATCCGTTTTTGTGCGTCATTGAGCGAATTCCAGTTTTCACTGTCCCGCAGAGCCACTAAAGCTTCGTAGATGGGTTTGCTCTGCCTGGCACTTAATGAAAACGCAACAATGTCAGGTAAAACACTTTCGTAAGCTTCACGGATTTCAGGAGTGTTTTTCACCCCCAGGAGGTGACCTACTGAGCCCCAGGAACGTTCCCAGGGATAATCCAGTTCTTCCAGAGGCTGCAGCAAACCAGCCCAGGAAGGCTGCGCTTCCGCTTCGATTTTTTTCAGCCCTGCTTCTGACTGCTCCAGAAGTGCTTTGACCGCTGGTTGAATGTGTTGAGGCTCAATACGATCAAAACGCGGAAGGCCTTCTAAAACCAGGAGGGGATTATCTGATAAACTCGATTGCGGATCCATTTGTAAGTCTGTCCTTCCCGGGGGAATTGATAATATGCATAATTGAGAGGTTATAGTTATGAAAACCTGCGCTGTCACCGATCAGTCAGGTCATCATAAAATAAACAGCCGCTGGATTAAAAGGCATTCTTATGGATTCGGGAAATCGATACAATGCCTGAAATCAGTTTAACTCTTTTGCAGGAAAGTTAGTACCGGAGAGCAGGAAATATGAGACAGATTTTCTACGCCTGTTCGGTACTGGCACTCCTGTTTTTTCTCTCGGCTTTCTGTCAGGCTGAAGAGACTGCTCCGTCATCAGCTAAGATTCAAAATGAAGAATACCCAGCGAAGGGATTAGTAATGAAAACCATGGGTGGACGGCAATTCTGGGGGGATATACAGTTTTTTCAGGGCTGGAAGATTCAGCAGCATGTCATCAGCCAACATTATCGTCTGCTGGATCCGAAAGACCAGAGGCACGCGAGCGGATCACTGGAGCACTGTCGAGACCGCCTGGCAGAGATGAAGGCGGCCCGGCAGATCCCACCTATGCAGGGGAAAGCGGTGATTCTGATACATGGCATCATCCGCTCCTCCAAGTCGTTCGTAAAAATGAAAGAATCATGCGAGCAGAAAGGCTGGCTGGTAGTTCCCTTCGATTATCCAAGTACGCGACGCACGATCCCCGAAAATGCCAATTTTCTGGGAAAAGTCATTCAATCACTCGAGGGGATCGACGAGATAGATCTGGTGGTGCACAGCATGGGAGGGCTGGTTGTGCGCTCGTGGCTGGCTCAACAGGATGTTGTGGACCCGCGCGTGAAACGCATGGTGATGCTGGGAGTTCCCAACCGGGGAGCTGATATGGCTGATCGCTTCCGATCCAATTTACTGTTTAAAGCCATATTTGGTCCCGCTGGTCAGCAACTGGTCACCGAAGCCAACAGTGATTTTATCAGCAATCTGCCAACACCACCATTTGAATTTGGTATCGTCGCCGGGGGACGAAATACCTTGAAAGGCTACAATCCACTGATCCGCGGAGACGATGATGGAACCGTCGCTGTCAGCAGTACCCGCCTGCCGGGAGCGGCTGATTTTATTTTGATACCGATTCTGCATTCGTTCATGATGAATGATCCGGAAACGATTGCCCATACGCTGCGTTTCCTGGAGACCGGTGTATTCCGTGAATCAGGAAAACCTCAGCCGATTCCTGTACCTCAAGCTGCAACAGTGCCATAATCACAGTCTGGAATTGAGAGATCAGCTTTATTGTTTCAAGTGTTAATTGTACCCGTCTGAATGAATTGGGCTCTTCGAATGGACCGTGATCAGCGACATCTGCAGCTGCTTTCCAAATTACAGATCCTCTTTGGCATTCTTAATGTTCTGGTGACACTGATATTTTATAATGGATTGAAAGAATTGTCGGACGCCGCCCGAGACTATCTGGGACAAACACGACCCGAGCTGGAAGTGTCCCTGACGATCGGCTTTGGGGTCATCTTTTTCTTGATTGGTTTCGCGATCTTATTCTGTATCATTCTGGCCGGACAATGTCTGGCACGTTACGAAAACTATCGGTTCTGTTTTATCGTTGCCATTTGTGAATGTCCGATGTTCCCGTTTGGTACTCTCCTGGGAATTGCCACGATTGTTGTTCTGCTGAGAGATTCTGTGAAGCAGTTATTTCTGAAAAACAGCCAGGAAAGTCAGCCTGCCAGTTAGCTGCTGCGGTATCACTCCTCTTTCAAGTTTTCTCTCAAAGTCTGATCTTTCATGCCTGACAAATCAGCCGTATCTGCAAAAACGACTGGCTCCGCTCTTGCCTGGAAGTTGACGAAATGGGGACTGCTGGCGCTGGTACTCTACTTTGTCTGGCAGCAGGGGGCTCAACTGTATGCGCAGCAACAGGCAGCGATTACAGAAATTCAAATCAGGCCCATCTGGCTGATCCTGGCCGGCGTCTGTTATTTTATTGCCTGGTTACCCACTGTCTGGTTCTGGCAGAAACTGATGCTTGCCTCCGGGGAACAGGTTGATTTCTGGCCGACAGCACGCGCCTATTATTGCGGTCACCTGGGAAAGTATATTCCCGGCAAAGTAACCGTCCTGCTGATCCGTGCGACGTTACTCAAGGAATCTGGTGTTCGTGTTTCCATTGCCGCTGTGACGGCTGCGTATGAAACGCTGGCGGTCATGGGCGTCGGGTTGGTTCTGTTTCTGGCATTGATTCCATTCGCGATCAGCGCCGATCAGCTGGATCAATGGCCCGCCTGGATTCGGTATATTCAATCACATCCTTTTCTCGTTCCCACTTTAATTCTGGTGGTTCTCTTTGTCTCTCTGCCTCTGGTGGCACGCCTGTTAAATTTATTCTCAAAGAAGTTCACCCGTTCCAATGTGGAAGCATCCGCCGCAGAACCACAGCCGGAGTTTTCCCTGCGACTGTTATATGCCGGTGTGTTGATGTTTTTGCTCAGCTGGAGCCTGCACGGTTTAAGCCTGGGGATGACGCTGGCCTCGATTAGTGATCAAGGCCTGGTCTGGCAGGAATGGCCACGCTGGATCGCGGCCGTCTCGGCTGCCTATGCACTGGGTTTTCTGGCATTATTTGCGCCAGCAGGTCTGGGTGTACGCGAAGGGGTAATCTCGGCAATCCTTGCCGGTTCTCCGTTAATCGGAGACGTAAATGCGTTTGTTGCCGCGATATTAATACGAATCGTTTCATTTACCAGTGAATTACTGTCTGCCTTTATCTTATACTATAGTATCGGGAGTCAAGCTTCGTCAGCGGCCGAGACAGGCCGGAACGAGCCGTCTTCCGAGACAAATGAAATTCTGTAGTAATATAAAACGAGTGAAAGGTGTGTGTGTTGTGCTCTCTATCATGATTCCGGTTTTAAATGAATCCGAAAGTCTGCCACAGCTGTATCAGGAGATCTGTGACACGAGTCAGCAGCATAACATTGATCTCGAAGTGATATTTATCGATGATGGTTCCACAGACCGTTCCTGGGAGATTATCTCCAGGATGGCTGCCAAGGATGGTCGTGTTTCCGGGATTCGCTTTCGCCGCAACTTTGCCAAAGCGGCCGCATTGACAGCTGGAATGCGGGCTGCGCGGGGATCGGTGATCATGATGATGGATGCCGACCTGCAGGACAATCCGAAAGAGATCCCCCGGTTCCTGGAGAAACTCAACGAAGGTTATGACGTTATCAATGGCTGGAAGGAACGTCGTCTTGATCCCTGGCATAAAGTCTATCCGAGTAAAGTCTTTAACTGGATGATTGCCAAACTGACCGGACTTCAGTTGCACGACCACAACTGTGGCTTCAAGCTGTTTCGGAAAGAAGTTGCCGCAGAAATTCGGATTTACGGAGAGTTGCACCGTTTCATACCCGTGCTGGCTGACGCCCGTGGTTTTAAAGTCACGGAAATTCCAGTCCATCACCGCGAGCGACAACACGGTCATTCCAAGTACGGCGTGCGACGATTCCTCAGGGGCTTCCTGGATCTTTTGACGGTCCGCTTTCTAACCGGATACGGACAACGGCCACAGCACATGCTGGGAGCTATTGGCCTGGGATGTCTTGCCTTAGGTTTTCTGGGGCTGGGTTATCTGGGGCTGATCTGGATTCTGACGAATCTGTTTGGCATGGGGTTTGGCCCAATCGGAAATCGACCTCTGTTAGCCTATTCCATCGCCGCAACGTTTCTGGGGGGGCAGGCCATCAGCTTGGGACTGCTGGCAGAATTAATCGTCGCTTATACAGGGCGTCATCAGGATTCGTACAGCATCTCTGATCGCACCGATACAGCAACTCAGAACGAACAGGAAATAGTGATCTGAATCCGTTCACGGTTTCAGAAGTATGAAGTCCGTCCTGCTATTTTATCTGGAAATGAAGCCATAGATGAAAATTACGTTTCTGGGAGCCGCTGGTGAAGTCACGGGTAGCCAGCATTTAATCGAAACTGACTCCCGCCGCATTTTACTGGACTGTGGGTTGTTTCAAGGTCATCGGCAAGAAGCGTATCTGAAAAACAGTCGCTTTGAGTATCCTCCCGAATCACTGGATGCCGTCTTTCTTTCGCATGGCCATATGGATCACTGCGGGAATCTGCCTCGATTGTTCAATAAAGGATTTCGAGGGCCGGTGTTCTGTACTTCGGCAACCGCGGATATTGCTGAAATCATGTTGAAGGACAGTGCACGTATTCAGGAAGAAGATGCACGCTATCTGGCCAGAAAGCTCGAAGACAAACATCCTCCGATTGAACCATTGTATTCCGAAGATGATGTCATTGGAGTTGCCAAACAGTTCGAACGCCTGGAATATCAGCAATGGCACGAACTGGGTGATGATCTGAAAGTGCGTTTTCTGGATGCAGGTCATATCCTGGGCTCTGCCATCATCGAGATGAAAATCAAAGACCAGCGCGAGTGGCGACATCTGGTGTTTACCGGCGATCTGGGTAGACGCGATCTGCCGTTACTTCGCGACCCGGAATTGATTGAAGGTTGTGAGGTGCTGATTTCAGAGAGTACTTACGGCAATCGAGTTCATGAAAAAGCTGCTGATGTAAAAGAGGAACTGGCACAGATTCTGGATGAAGCATATCGGCTGGAAGGACGCGTGATCATTCCCGCGTTCAGCCTGGGGCGTACTCAACAGATCATTTATTACCTGAATGATCTCTACAATGAAAAACGTATCCCCCACATTCCCGTTTTTGTAGACAGTCCGCTGTCCACGCGGCTGGTCTCTGTTTTCCGTGCCCACTTACAGGATATGGATGACGACGTACAACGGGTAATTTCAACCGATCGGGATCCTTTCGGATTTTCTTTACTGGATTATGTCTCCACTCGCGAAGAAAGTATCGCGTTGAATAAACGCAAAGGGGCGTTCGTTGTCATCGCCGGGAGTGGCATGTGTGAAAATGGTCGGGTACGACATCATCTTAAAAACGGAATTTCCAATGCGGAAAATACGGTGGTGCTCATGGGCTATCAGGCCGCACACACTTTAGGCCGACGTTTACAGAATAAGGATCCCAGGGTGAAAATCTTTGATCGGTATTATGATGTGAATGCGAAAGTGGTTCAATTGAGTGGTCTGTCCGGGCACGCAGATGTGGAAGACTTTAAATGGTGGTACGAAGAATCGGCCAAACGGGGAAATATCGGACAGGTCTTTCTGGTGCACGGCGAACCGGAATCGGCGTCGGCACTCGCCATGTTAATCCGGGATCAGTGTGACGAGGATCCGATCATTCCCCAGTACCATGAATCATTTGAAGTGTAGAACATTCGATGACGAAGCGCATTTCACACCCTGATCACAGACTGCCTGCATTAGGCATCAGGCAACCCTGGGCAGAACTGATACTGCGTGGCGAAAAGACGATTGAAATTCGCTCCAGTCAGACACAGATTCGGGGCACAATTTATGTTTATGCTTCCAGGAAACTGGCGACCACGCCACATGCTGTGAAGGCTGCATTGAAAGCCGGTATTGACGTGACGACTCTTCCCACAGGAGTTCTGGTAGGCACAGTGGAAATAGTCGATTCGTTTCCCGCCGCTGAAAAACATGCTACTGCAGCCGGAGTCCCCGCTGAATTGCTTGAGGGGAAATTTGGCTGGAAGCTTGCGAATCCAAAGCGATTGAAGAAACGGATCGTCCCTGAATACCTGCCTTACGGCGTCTGGTTTTACCCGTTTGTACGAAAAAATCCTGGAACGCGAAAGCAGGCGTAAAGTTCAACCGCGAGTCGCGGCGGCCATCTTGCCCGCATATTCACCAATACGCTCGATTATGTCTTCACGTTTCTGGCTGGCATCAGAAAAAGCGGCGAACTGTTTCACAATCGCAGAGCCGATAATAAAACCATCCGCTTTTCCTCGGAGCGTATTGACGTGTTCCGGGTTACTTATACCAAAACCGACTGCTAAAGGAAGATCCGTCAGCTGGCGTAATGACTCAAGATGGGCCGTCAGTTCTGGTGGGAGATCGTCACGTACGCCAGTGGTTCCAGCCACTGAAATACAATAAATGAAGCCGCTGGCAGACTGCACAATGCGTTTCGTGCGTTCTTCCGGAGTCAGTGGAGAAACGAGCTGTACCAGATCCAGTTCAGAAGCTTTGACCTGGTCAGCAAATTCCGATGCTTCATCGCCGGGGAGATCGGGGACGATCAGACCTGAAAAGCCGGCGCCGGCAGCTTCCTGCAAAAACCTGTCTGCGCCGTAGCGAAAGATAATGGCATAGGAAACCATGGCAACCAGCGGTGGCAGGCTGACAGATTTGTCGGCAGAAAGCTCATTCAGGCTTTCAAACAGTTCGCGAACATGAAACTTGTTGTTGAGTGCACGTGTATACGATTCCTGTATGACGGGGCCATCAGCGATTGGGTCACTGTAGGGAAAGCCGATTTCGATCAGGTCCACGCCTTGCGCCGCCAGCTCTTTCAGCACAGCAACAGTGGTTTCCAGGTCAGGGTCACCGGCTGTAATGAAGGGCATGAATGCCATGCGGTTTTCAGATTTGACCTGGGCAAATTTTTCTGAGATGGATGTTGTCACGATGTGCAGTACTACTTTATTTAAATGATCAGGGGATGGATGCAGGGAGCAATGAAACCAGCGAGATTAGATTTCCCGTCCTAACAGGCGGGCAACCTCATTCACATCTTTATCTCCTCGACCGGATAAACAGACGACAATCGTTTCATCGGGGCCAGATTCCCGAGCCGCTTTAATCGCGTGAGCGATAGCGTGTGATGATTCAATCGCGGGAATAATCCCTTCGAGTTTTGCCATTGTCTGGAAACCTTCCAAAGCCTCGTCGTCGGTGATGGCGGTGTAATTGACGCGTCCCGAGTCTTTCCAGTAACTGTGCTCGGGTCCGACACCAGGATAATCCAGTCCGGCGGAAATCGAATGCACGTCCATTGTCTGACCGTCATCGTCCTGTAAAACGTAGCCAAAGCTGCCATGCAGTACGCCCTTGGCACCATAGCTGAGTGTACTGGCATGCTCACCCGGTTCAGGGCCTCTTCCGCCAGCTTCGACGCCCGTCAGCTTAACCGATGCATCGTCGATAAAGGGATAAAACATCCCTGCAGAGTTGGAACCACCGCCAACACAGGCAATGACATGATCGGGCAGGCGACCTGTCTGTTCCAGACATTGGGCCCGCGCTTCTTTGCCGATGACAGATTGAAAATCTCGCACCATCATGGGAAAGGGGTGGGGGCCAATTACGGAGCCGATAATATAATGTGTGGTCTCGACGCTCGACATCCAGTCACGCATCGCTTCGTTGACGGCGTCTCGGAGTGTGCGTGAGCCACTGGTGACTCCTCTCACTTCCGCGCCCATCATCTTCATGTTGAACACATTCAATTTCTGACGACGAATATCTTCTTCACCCATATAGACAATACACTCGATCCCAAAGCGGGCACAGGCGACTGCGGATGCAACACCATGCTGGCCAGCTCCGGTTTCGGCAATCACCCGTTTTTTCCCCATCCGCATAGTCAGCAATGCCTGACCGATCGTGTTGTTGATCTTATGCGCGCCGGTGTGATTGAGGTCTTCGCGCTTGAAGAAAATTTTTCCGCCGCCACAATGCTGCGTCAGTCGCTCCGCAAAATAGAGCGGATTAGGACGACCGACATAGTTTTTCAGCAGGTCATCCAGTTCTGCCTGGAATGAGGGATCCTGCTTTGCTTTTTCATATTCCCGGGTCAATTCCTCCAGGGCATGCATCAGAGTTTCAGGGACAAAACGTCGACCGAACTCTCCAAAACGGCCTGATGCATCAGGCACATTTGATAAACTCGAAGTCATAATTGGCTCAAATATTCGAATACAGATTTAATAAATTGTGGCATTGACCCATTATTGAATTCCCGACGTCGATGGTCAATGCCCGCAAGTTGGACGCTTCAGAATCAGAGAAGGTTCACTCTCGAAAAGCAGGATTGATGGCTTGTGGCGTAGATATATGTACTTTGATATCATGGCCTTGTGACGTTTTAGACGCAAAAATGAAAGTGTCCAGCCAGAATTTGGTAGGATTTTCCACTTTTGTCAGATAGAATACGTGATGCGATTCGTGAGGCAATCAGCCTTACAGTCTGTACAGGAGGGGGACTGAATTATGAATAAGACAGATGAAAAACTGGCGGAAGCCATCAATTGCGATTCGATTCACATCGATGAATTTGAACGGTTTTGTCTCCTGGAGAGCAAACCACGGGGTTATCAGAACCTGGATGACAGCGACATCATCATCCCCGATTTTCCGCGGGATCATCGAGCTGCCCGGCGGGAAATTAATGACTTCGTACCACCGGTTGGCTGAACGTCGCGGACGTAGACTTCATTGCGAAGTCGCGACAGGAAAGATCTGAGCGGTGATGAAATACCGCTCCCCATCACGCTCCACGACCAGTTCCGGTGCCCATTCAAGCAATGCTTCCAGATCTTCTTTTCTGAAGGAATCGAGTTTTCGATAGCTAAACCGATTCGGTAACGGCGGTTCGAGGACTCCTGATTGAATCAGTTGTTGAAAGCGGGCAGGGGTAACATAGTCGGTGTATCCATATGAACCGGGCAGACGGTATCTTAATACTTCTGCCCAGTTCACATACACGTAAGCAATATGCTCTGCTTTGAATTTCTCTTCGATTTCTTGAGCCGGTTTCATTTTCAATGAACGGTCCGGCACATCTGGTTCAAGCTGTGCGGTCCACTGTTTGAAGATGTCTTCATCGAAGACAGTACTATATATCACGGGAAACTCTGCATAAAACAGCTCAGCATCGCCAATTGAGAGTACCACCTGATCCGGTTTTAACTTCATCTCATTCAGCTGTAGAATTTCCGGTCCGGTCATCGCCAGGGCAAACTTCTGAGCATGGTTCATATCGTCCAGATACGCGTTGTTGCCACTCAGACCACTGGTGGCGATTCCCAGATTAAACAGGACTGCCAGGCAGATGGCTGCCGACAGACTGACTTTCCAGATCGTTCGTGAACACCAGGTCGCTCCAATTCCCGCCAATACGGAGACCACAGGGATCATCGGTATCCAGAACCGGTCAATCCGATGGGTAAACAGCCACCAGGTAATAAACAGAAAGCCAACATATATCCACAGCCAGAAGATCAAACGGCGATGCTGATGTTTTAGGAATGCCAGCGGTGCCAGACTGAACAGCAGCGGACTTAACCAGTCGCTTTTAAAAGTAACATCAATGAATTTGATCGCCAGATCGACGGGATTGTGATCCTTAGGACTATGCCCGCCCTTCCATTTCTGATTGAGTGCTTCGCTCAGATCGGTCCCCCCGAATACAGAATAGAGTAAAGGATAGACGGGGTTTCCCGTCTCCACCAGATTTTTGAGTAGCCACGGTCCGATGGCGAATAATGTTCCAATAGAGAAAAGCACACCCAGCTTGAGCGTGACAGTATGACGCTGCTTTTTATTCTGATTAAGCAGAACCCAACTGAAGCCCAGCAGTGTCATTCCCAGGGGGATCACGACGGATAATACACCAGGATACTTACAGGCCATTGCCGAGCCAGACAGAAAACCGGTCAGACAGGTAAACGCCCAGAGTGACGGGGGAGTATCGGTACCGATTGTTTGTGAATTGGCATCCTCGGGTGATTCGGATCGAGACCAATTGAGCAATACTTCAATTGCGAGTATCAGGCTCAGCAGACTGGCGATCAGATAATAAGAGAGTGCTCCTTCCGTATAGGCAATAATCGAAATCCGATAGGTCCAGGGAGTCGTCAGCAGGATCGTCACTGCCAGCCAGCCTGCATGGGAACCAAACCAGCGACGGGCTGTGGCAAATACAGCCAACGCTGAGAACAGGGAAAATGTCATCAGAATCAGCTTGCCGGCCTGCGCGCCAGAGAACCAGTCGGCTTTCAATGTCATTGCCAGCAGAGTCAGCATCTCGGTCAGAAAAGGAAAACTGGTATAAACATTGTGTGGCAGGAAACCTATATATCCCTGCTGATAGTATTCCTTCGGACCACCAAAGTGATATTCCAGTACATCGTAATCAGTCGAAGGTAGCATCGATCCCAGCAACATGCTCAACACAAACGGAGTCATGAGTATCAAACAACCAATCCGAAACAGTTCCTCATACCCAAAGGTTTCCGGCAGTCTGAACCGAAATGGAAAAAAAGCCCCTGTTTTCTGCTTTGATTCCTGAATCGCCGAGCCGAAACCGACCACCGCAGAGAGAATCAGCACCAGGTAACAGAGCGATTGGGAAAGGATTCCCAGCAGCCCGCCCCCGAGGGTCAGCAGCGAAACTACAGAAATGCCCACGCCATACGCGAAGACAGTGCGTTCTGCCGTGAACGGTTTCAGCGGAACCTTGATCAATCGGGTCAGCAGTATACCCAGTCCCCAGGCGCCAGCGAGAACCGTCAAAGCAATCTCCACCAAGGGAAAGCGTTGCGGGAAATAGGTCCAACCTGAGGGAGGCGCATTTTCAACGGGCAGGGGGTCAACCAGATCAATCAACAGAACAGGCAGATAAGTAAAAACGTCCCAGCGACTGGTTGCCGGATTGCTGTTGGGGAGCGTGAAGCTGATGAAGATTATAGAAAACAGGAACAGCCAGACGATAGCACCTTGCACGTACAAAGGACGGTCTTCGAGAGGAGCAGAGTCGTTGGCAGCCGATTTATTCATGAGTGAAGATCTAATGGTACAGAAGTGAAGTCTTGATCCGAAGGACCATATTACGTACGGCGTTTCCAGTCGAATCCTAAATCCAGTGAAATCACAGAATGCGTCAGTGCGCCCACGCTGATGCGTTCCACGCCGGTTTCTGCCACGCTGCGGATGCTTTCCAGTGTAATGCCCCCGGAAGCTTCCAGCAGCGTCGAGGGAGAGTTCGCATTCCGCATTTCGATCGCCTGTTTCATGATTTCTGGGGACATGTTATCGAGTAGTACGATCTCCGGCTTTGCCTGTAATGCATCCGCCAGTTGATCCAGTGTGTCCACTTCAACCTCAATTGGTTTCTGGCCGTTGACTGATTCGCGTGCCTGCTGGATCGCAGCGGCAATCGTCGGTTGAGTAGTCCGGGAGGCCCAGCCGGCCAGATGATTATCTTTGATCAGAACGCCATCATACAGTCCCATTCGATGATTGGTACCACCACCGGCAGCGACCGCGTATTTTTCCAGTACGCGCCAGCCGGGTAGCGTTTTTCGTGTATCCAGAATGGTCGCATTCGTGCCTGAGACTGCTTTCACATAACGGGCAGTCAGCGAGGCCACACCACACAGGTGAGTCAGAAAGTTTAACACGGTCCGTTCGCCGATCAGAATGGAAGCGAGTGGTCCGGCGCAGGTCGTCACGGCGGAACCGGGCTCCAGTGTATCCCCGTCTGAAAGATGGTGTGTGCAGGTGACTGTCCGGTCCAGTTCATTGAAGATGAGAGATGTGATCGGTGAGCCGGCCAGAATCCCCTGTTGTCGGGCGACAATCTGGATTTCTGCCTGGTCTGACGGGTCAATCATTGCCTGACAGGTGAGGTCACCTGTCTGCTGCAGATCTTCTTCCAGGGCGAGTTTAATCAGGGTCGTGGCGGCATTTTTCTGGAGATCATCGAAAGGGACTGTCACTGTAATAATCGAGCTTTCCTGCTAAGTGTCTCTGTATTGTTAATTTATTGGCATGTTTCTGGCTCAAGCCTGCCATAAAAATCAGACGAATAATATGAAATCAAGGCATATAATGTCTATGATCGTATCATACCAGTCTGCAGTCTGAGATGTAATTGGGAGAAGCGCATGATTATTGGAGTCCCTCATGAAATTAAACAGGACGAGTATCGCGTCGCATTGATTCCGGTGGGAGCCGAAGAACTGACTGCTGCCGGACATACCGTGCTGGTTGAACGAGGGGCCGGCATGGGAAGCGGGATTCCCGATGAACTCTATGAAGAAAATGGCGCCGAGATCGTAGAAACCGCCGAGGAAGTCTTTGCCCGCGCGGATATGGTGATCAAGGTCAAAGAACCCCAGCCGACGGAATGGGCCTTATTGAGACCGGGGCAGATTCTGTTTACCTATTTTCATTTTGCCGCGGATGAGAAGTTAACGCGCGGTTTTCTGGAGACAGGAGCCACTGCCGTTGCCTATGAAACACTGGAAGGCCCGCATGGCCAACTGCCCCTCCTGACGCCAATGAGTGAAGTCGCGGGACGAATGAGTATCCAGGAAGGGGCAAAATACCTCGAACGTCCGCAGTTGGGCCGTGGGATTTTACTGGGAGGCGTTCCCGGCGTACCACCCGCCCACATTGTGATTCTGGGAGGTGGAGTGGTCGGGAAAAACGCCGCGCAAATTGCCGCCGGCTTTCAAGCGGATGTTGTGATTCTGGATATCAATGTCGACCGCCTTCGCTATCTCGAAGATATCATGCCTGCGAATGTGAATACGCTTTACAGCGATCGACATAATATCCGGGCAGAACTGGAACTGGCGGATCTGGTGATTGGCGCGGTATTAATTCCAGGTGCCCGCGCTCCGGTGCTGGTTCCCCGTTCGGCATTGAGTTCAATGAAACCCGGAGCGGTATTGATTGATGTGGCCGTCGACCAGGGAGGCTGTATCGAAACCACACGGCCGACAACGCACTCCGATCCCACGTTCGTCGTAGATGGTGTGGTGCATTATTGCGTTGCGAATATGCCCGGCGCAGTCGGGCGCACGAGTACCTATGCTTTGTGTAATGTGACGTTACCGTATGCTCTCAAGCTGGCCAATCAGGGTTTGAAAGCAGCCTGTGCACAGAGCCATGGCCTGTTAACTGCGGTGAATGTCCACGAGGGGGAAGTGACAAATCGTGCGGTCGCTGAAACTTTCGGGATGGAATACAAAGAGTTAAAGCCGTAAAAAAGAGGTGAGAAATCGGTTCTCACCTCTTTGAATCTAAATGGAATCTGTTTTTCGCTGGGTAATTATACCAGCGGGCCAGACCAGTCGGCAAACAGGCTGTCCAGTTCTTCATCGGCTACTTCAGAGTCCCCGACCTGATCCAGATCAAATTCAGGATTGAAACTGAGCTCTAAAGTGCTTTCTTCTGGTTCCAGATCGTCTGACAGTTCTGTTTCATACGATACATCGAACAGGGAACCGATCAGGAGATCCTGATCCACTGACTGTTCTACAATCACGCTTGAGTTTGAAAGCGGCAGTGCAGGAGCAAGGTACCAGGATGGTAACGTGTCTGACTGCAGTTCCGATGATTGTGATGTTGCAGTTTTGACCTGTTGTTGCTCTGGTGCAACGACAGGTTTCGAAACAGGAGCCGCGGGTGCTACTGCAGGAGCAGTCTCGGTTGTTGAAACGGTCTGCAGGATGGATGCCATCAATGGTGCATTCAACGGGGTAAATACTGCTCCGTCTGCATTGTTGTAGGCAGCCTGCAGAACCTGAATATCCAGGGTGGAAATCATCTTCCTGGTAGAAGGGTCCAGCGTGGCTCCCATGATATCGTCCGGATAGAACGAATCATCAATGTGCAGTCCATCCTCTGTCAGGGGTACGATGAAGTCCCAGCTGACAAATTGAACCTGACCGGAATCACTGGTTTCCACATGGTTAGTGTAAGCGGAATAACTTGTTGTAAAGCCGGCGGCGTGACCGATTTCATGCAGCAGCACTGTATAAAGATCATAGTGGCCTTCCGCAGCAGATCCGGCTATCGCCTGTCCGTTGCTGTCAAATGCCAGTCCTTCAACAGATGAGTACCAGCCCAGGCCGGCGGCATCGTCATCGATATAGACACGCCCCTTGACAGGAATGCCGTTCTCATCGAGTTCCAGAATATGGCCTTCACCCAGCTGTTGACCACCCAGGTCAGTCACGACGACCTGTACTGTTAAATCAGGATTGCCTGTGGCCGTTTTCCATTCTTCGGTCGCGGCATTGATCAATGTTGTCAGACTGTCATTACCCTCAGTGGTAATCGCAGTACCATACCATTCCTGGGGGAAGTTAGCCGGGAAGGAAATCTGTTGACCGTTGTCTCTGGAGCGATTGTAGTTCGAGACCAGAGAAATCAGGTCTCGGTAGTTGATCTGTCCGCTCTTGTCAAAGTCAAGCGACCAGGCCAGCCCCGATTCTGCTCCAATGACGGACGTCCCGTAATAGGACGTGAATGTGATCAGGTCGCGGTAGTTGATGGTACCATCGTCATTCAGGTCAAAGGGCACGGCCCAGAGATCTGTGTCCAGAACATCTCCTGTGGAAGCAGTCACGCCACCAAAGTCTGTGACATCCAGTGATGCGTTGACGACGCGAATTCCCAGGTTATGAGGGCCCAGGAATCCGGTTACTTTATCGATGGCAACATTATCTTCACCAATCGATTCAAACTTGACGCGTGCCAGCAGAACCTGTCCGCTGCCACCGAGGGAACCGTGACCGTTCTGGCCACTGATGCCCGATACGATTCCCGTCTGGTCATCTATGCTGGCTGTACTGGAACCAGCGAAGGCCGAACCAAATTCCACAGCGGTCGCAGTAAAGTAATCGGTATTGTATTCCAGATCAAAGTTACCGCCGCTGATGCCGGAGCCATCACTGGTGTTCCCCCAGACTTCGACCCAGAAACTGTCCCATTCATCAATCCAGTCCACACTGTCAGGCACAGAAGTGGTTTCGCCGTTGGCGTCAGTTACCGTAGGTGCTGTGACCAGTGAGGTACTGATGGTGGTGTTGGGGGAAGCGGTTCCCGTCAATGGCGGGCCAGCGGGATCGAGAATCGTTCCGGTGGCGGTTGTTGTGGGGAAGAACTCCAGGATCTGAAAGCCACTGAATGTATCCGCAACAAAGGCCAGGGTGCCTGAGACAAACAGACTGCGGGCACTGCCAGCTGTGTTAAACGTATTGGCGATGACTGGGGCCATGGGATTCGTGATATCGATGACATGCAGACCAACGGATCCGTCAGCTACATAGGCGAAGTTACCTACGACCCGAACCCCTGTGGCGATCCCTGGGGTGTCGAGAGTCCCGATAATTGATGCCGTTGCCGGTGTGCTGATATCTATGATCTGTAAACCACCTTCACGATTCGCGACGTAGGCGAAGTTTCCAACAATGTCGAGTCCAATCGCAGCACCACCGGGGGTGGCAACTGTCTGGTGGAATGTCATGTCACCATCGGGAAGTGTGGGATCTGAAACATCGATTATATGCAGCCCATTATTACCATCCGTGACGTAGGCAATGTCGTCCCTTACAAATACACCGCCGGCCAGGCCGCCTGGAGTCGACACTCCGAAGCTGCCCAGGAGATTGACATAGTTACCGAAACTGTCAACTTGACCAACGTTATATGGATCGGAAACATCAATGATCTGTAATCCACCGCCGTTTCCACTATCGTCGGCGACGTAAGCCAGGTTGCCGACCACTTGAACGCCACGGGCACGGGCAGGAGTCGCGATGCTGCCGACAAATGTGGGGTTCGCCGGGTTCGAAATGTTGATAATCTGCAGCCCTGCTTCACCGACGGCCAGGTAAGCGAGGTTGCCGACCACATCAATTGCCTGGGCAATTCCCTGCTGGTTAAAGTCGTAAGCACCGACATGAACCGGGCTGGAAGGATTGCTGATATTAAAGATCTGTAGTCCACCATCCCGGTCAGCGATGTAGGCATAGTTCCCCACCACATCGACGGCAATAGCCGCGTCTGTTGTTGCAGAACTCCCCCGGGCTTGAATGCTGGTCAGGTAGACCGAGCGACCGTTGGGATCCAGGTTATCCAGGGTTAGATCAAAGGTTTCCGGGCTTTCCACGTGCAAGTCGGGCAATACGGTAATATTAACTGTCTGCTGAGTAACACCAGCGTTAAACGTCAGGGTTTGACCGAAAGAGAGGTAGTCGTCTGGTGCGATGGCGGTTCCGTTAAAGGTGGCTGCATCAACGGTGATCGCAACATCAACGGGGTTGGAAAGTTCAACCAGGAACTCAAAGGGACTGTCGTTTTCAGTGCCAATCACGGGAGTAATTGAGAATGTGGCAGAGTCGTCGTTGATGATATGGCCCTGACCAGTACCGTTGATGATGGAAACATCCCGGCCGGCGTTCAGTAAATTGGCCATAATCGTTGAGAAGAATTCATCATCTTCCACGATGTTGTCATTGTTAACAGTAATTGTGAATTTCTTAGTGAGCGGATCTGTGGTATTAAAAGTTAATAACAGAGGTGTACCAGGTGCGATCGCATTGTAGTCATTGCTGTCTAAGAGTGATGAAACTGCTTCTGTGTAAACTTCAACTGTGATACTTGAGTCTACCGGGTTCGAGAGGGTGGCAGTAAAGTCGAATTCACCATCTGACTCCAACTGGGAAACATTATTGATGGTGATGGTCGCCGAATCATCATTGATGATAGTGCCCTGAGTGACCGGGCCTAATACCACATTACGTCCCGCATTGTTTATATGGGAGAGAATGACGTCGAATATTTCATCAAGTTCGACCTTATTGTCGTGATTGATCTGAACAGAAAAAGTCTGCTGTGCAGGGATAATGTCGCTGCTTGCAGAGCCCGAGAAAGTAAACTGTTGGTTGAGAATGCGGATGTAATCATTATCAGCAGTGGTGGCAGTGCCATCCTGTGTTGAAACGTTGAAGCTGACATCCGTATCGACGGCATTTGAAATGTTGACGTTAAATACAATTTCCGTCGTGGTACCGCCGGTTCCTTCCTCAACTCCTGCAGAGATTACAGGATCGATTGTTATGGTCGCTAAATCCGTGTTTCTGATAACACCTGTTGAATCTGCGCCGAAGGAAATTCTTGAGTCGAGACCGTTCGCGTTTAGATTGTCCATGAAGACTGTGAATATTTCATCAAGCTCGACTTTATTGTCATTCGTAATCGTGACCGTGAAGCTTTTGAGCCCGGGCTGGTCATCGGTATCCGGAGTTCCAGCGAATGTAAACGACTGAGTTTTGAATTTGTAGTCGTCATCACTCAATTCATTGGTTGCAGTGCCATCCATGGTTGTAATGTCAAAAATGACATCCTCGGCGACTGCATTCGACAGCTCGATATTGAATGTGATCGAACCAGTTTCCTCATTTACGACAACAATATCTTGAGTAAACGTTATCGTAGCGGTATCCGAGTCATCGATTATGGTTGCCTGGGCGGGGCTGTCGAGTGTGATTCTGCTTTCGAGCCCGTTGGCAGACAGGCTGTCCATCAAAACGTTAAAGACTTCATCCAGTTCTAGCTTGTTGTCATTGGTGATGCTGACGAAAAAAGTCTTACTGCCGGGGATCAAATCTGTATCGGGAGTTCCCAGGAACGTATGCGTCTCACGTTTGGATGTGAAGTCATTATCGCTGTTTTCATCGGTGGCATTTCGCATAGTGATCGAAGTGCCGTCCTGGGTGTAGAGATCGAAGCTGACATCCTCGGCAATGGCATTGGAGATCTGTACTCGGAACAAGACAACGCCTGCTTCTTCAATCACGGTCACATCATCGTTGATAAACGTGATACTGGCAGTGTCAGAATCATCCAGAATGGTTGTCTGTGCCGGTGTGCCTAATGTGATTCTCTCGGTCCTGTCATTGAGTCCCCCGGCATTGAGATTGCTGAGGAATGCATTGAAGACTTCATCCAGTTCGAGCTTGTCATCATTGGTGA